>JBBSTS010000164.1:0-4292 GCA_038235675.1 Myxococcota bacterium
GTGCAAACATAGGCGTCGCCTGCAACCCAAGGCCGCGGAGTAAGCTTAGGCGGGCGGGCTAAATCGTCGCCCGTATAGGGTTTACGTGCAGGGACAGAAGGGAGTCGATAGTCGCCCACGGTGGCTCCAGATTGGTTGAGAACAGGACGCAGACGGTCCCGCCTCTCTCAACGTCCCGCGAAGCGGCGGTATTCCCACTATGCAAAGACAGCAGAGGATGCTATATTGCTTCATCTTGGCAGGTAAGTCGCTTTTGCCAGCAGAAACGATGTAAGCCCATAATGAAGCTCTTAGGACCCGATTGCACCACAACTGCCGCCAACCTGCGGCATCAGATCCGCCACGGGGGCACGCCGATAGGCTTTGCCCACATCGTCAAAGCAGACGCCTACGCCGGATTCGTGAGGGGCCGCGACCTGCTGGCGGTGTCGACCTGCGCCTTGGTGGGCCCCGCATTGGGGCAGCCTCTGCCCACCGGTGCCTCACTTGCGGCAGGCATGACCCGACGTGGTGGCCTTTTCGGCGCTGCGACCTCGTTGGCGGCAAAAAAAGTGAAAGCTGGCCTGTGCAGCCTCACGGACAACCTCGCCTACGCCTCCTGCTTTGGCCTGACGTTTTCGACGATGCCGCTTCTGGCCGCCGCCGGATCCCGCAGCCGCATGGGCATGTTGGGCGCCCTGCCGTTGGCGGCCGTGGCCATGCTGCTGACACAGGCACTGACGACCGTGTACTGCGCGGTCGTCGTCGCCAGCTGGGCCGCTTGCTGCACCGCGGCGCTCGTGGCCTCGCTGGCGCTGTTGGCCCTGCGCGGCGTCGCCAGCCTCACCCAGCTGGCCGGCGGCAGCGCCGGCGCCGTCGTTGGCAGCCTCGTAGGCCTGGGCGAGGGCAGCATGCGCACGCTGGCCAATCTGTGTGATTTCACCTCGTCTGAGCGGCCTTGTTTGTAGCCGGAGCACAGCTAGAATAGATCATATTCGTGTAATTAAAATACCGTGGCATGAAGCCATTTTTGTGTTATAGCTCTAACTTCAACTTTTCCACACAAGCGTGTGAACCAGGAATAATCATGAACAACCCCTTTCGCCTCACCCCAAATTCCGCCGCCTCCGATTGCCGACTAAACCTGGCGGAGGCCAGCCGCTATACCGTCGCCTTCTCGACCATCAAGGCCGACATCCTTGCGGGCGGCGAAATGGCCCGCAATGGCGTTCGCGCCGGCACGGACTGCTTGGTCGGCCCAGAGCTCGGCGAAACCATCGCCGCGCTGCGAAAAGAAGGCCGCAGCTTCGAGCAGCAGGGTGGCTTGGCAGGTGCCATCACGGCGCCAGTGACCGTGGCGATGGACGCCATCGCCAACAAAAAGCGGGCCATCGACGCGAGCGCAGCAAAGCGCGGCGCGCGCTTCCCAACTTTCTCGAAGATCGTTCAGAAGGCCGCCCTCCAGATCAGCAGCTTCGTCGTCAAAAGCGTCGGACTCGCGCTGCTTGGCGTGGCCCTGGGACTCAAAGGCGTCGCCTCTGTGTTGCAGCTGAGTGCCTACGTCGCCGGCGCGGTGGTCGGTGCCGTCGTCGGGCTCGGTGAGGGCGTCGTCCGTACCTTGAGCATGCGTCAGTACCACGTGGCCCCCGACGTCAGGGCGGCCGACCGGCGCAAATTCGGCCAGCCGGCCGCTGTCTAAGCCGAAGGTTTTGTGGCGGCGAGGGGGGGCGATTTTATCGCCTTGCCTCGCCGCTTTTGCGGCTGGCGGCCTCAGCTTGCCCAAGGGCCTCCTTTAACGTAGTTTGCGCCCATGGTCAGCCGCCGTAAGCGCATCGCCTTCTTTGGTTCTTTGGCGCTCTGCGCCCTGCTGCTTTTTTGCCTCTTGGCGATCAAAAGCAGCATTTTATTGCTGTCGCAGGTTCATCCGGCGCCCGCGCTGCCCCCCCTGCCACCTGGCGCCGAAGAGGACCAGCAGCTGCTGGCGCGCGGCCGCCACCTGGTGCGCGACCTGATGGCCTGTGGCCAATGTCACGGCAGCGACCTGCGTGGCGGCATCTCCCTGCAGGCGCCCGACGTCGGCGAGCTGGCCAGCGCCGACTTGGTCGGGGTTCGGCGCTCGGTCGACGACCTGCAGCGCACCTTACGCTACGGGCTGGACAGCCAGCAGCGCGCCCTATGGCTCATGCCCAGCGCCGCCACCAGCCAGCTCTGTGACGCCGATCGACAGGCGACTGTCGCCTACCTGCGGCAGCTGGCACGCGCCGGTGAGGCCCCCGCGGCGGCGCAGGCCGGTAGGGCCAGCCACAAGAGCCTCACCACCGGCGGCCGCGTCCGCCTGCTGTTGCGACAGCTGCAGCTGCACGAGGCGGAGTCCGCCGGGCGAGCGCCGCCCCCGCTGCTGGCCATCGCTCCCAGCGCCACGCCTTTTTACGGCAACTATCTCTTTACGGTGGCCCGTTGCAGCCAGTGCCACCAGGGAGGGCGCAGCGCCGGCGAGCCGCCCTCTGCTTTGCAGATGCAGCTCTACGGCTGGCGCGCTGGCGCCCTGCCGCCGAGCCTGGCGGCGGCAGGCCACGACGCCTTTGCTGCGGCCCTGTCGAAAGTCTCTGACCGGCCAGGGCTCAGCTGGCACCCTGGGGGGGCGCTGACGCCGCTGGAGCAAGAAGCCCTGCGACTGGCCGTGTCCGCCAATTGAGCCAGTAATTTTTGCCGTCGACGCTTTGCCCTTCTGCTAAAGAGCGAGGAGCACCACGGCAAGATGTCCGCCTGCAGAAACTACCGCGATGTCTGAGCCGTCTGCCGGCATCGACCGACGTCGGCAGCTGCCGGCGCAGAGCCACCTTCTGGCTCAGCATGCCGTCTGCAAGGTTCTATCGCAGGCGCTCACCCTCGAAGAGGCGCTGCCGGGCCTGATCCGGGAGATCTGCGTCCAGTTAAGCTGGGACATTGGCTTTTACTGGCAGCTCGACAAGCAACGGCAGTGCCTGGTCTACCGCGCCAGCTGGGGGCCAGACGCGTTGCCCGAGACACAGGCCTATCGCGAAGGCTCTACCCAGACCACCTTCGCCAAAGGCCAAGGGATCCCAGGAATTGTCTGGATGACGCAGCAGCCCAGCTGGCGCGGCAACCTGTGGCTCGACCGCGACTACGTGCGCCTCGAGCTCGCCAAACGCTTGGGCTTTCGCGAGGCGGTGGTGGTGCCGGTTCTGCATCGCGGTGAGGTGCTGGGGGTGCTGGAGTTCGTCAGCCGCCACTCCTCGGAGCCGGACCAGGTTTTGCTCAGCACCCTGTCGACCGCCTGCTTCCAGGTGGGGCAGTTCCAGGAGCGCCTGGCCGCTGAGGCGCGGCTACGCCGGAGCGACCAGTGGCGCGCCACCATGCTGCGCAGCATCGGCGACGGGGTGGTCGCCACGGCCACCGACCAGAGCATCACCTTCCTCAACGCCGCCGCCGAGGCGCTGTTGGGGGTGCGCGAGAAAGAGGCGCTGGGCCGCCAGGTTCAGGAGGTCACCGGCCTAACCATTCGCTCCGGCCGCCAGACTCTCGCCGGCAGCGATGGGCATATGCGCGTCCTCGAGCAGAGCGCCGCCGACATCATTGGCGACGACGGCCGCAACGCCTGCGGCACCATCTTCGTGCTACGAGAGGTCACCGCGCAGCAGTGGCGCGAAGACGCCGCCCGCCTGCTGGCGCGGGTCTACGGCCAGCTATCCGCCGCCGGCGACGGCGAGGCGATGCGCCAGCGCCTCTGCGCGCTCTTGGTCCCCAATATGGCAGACGCCGCCTTCGTCTTCGCCCAGCCCCGCCGCGACCTCGCCGTGCAGTGCGATGCGCTGTCCCACCGCGACGCCAGCTTGCAGGCGCAGCTGCGCGCGCTGGCCCCGAAGCTGTGTCCGCTGGCACCTGGGCCTGCCGGCCCGGCCTTCGTCCTCCAGAGCGGCGGGCCGCATTTGGATGCCGAGGCGCAGCAGCCGCCCTTCTTCGCCGGCGATGCCGACGGCGGCGCGGCTGCCCAGGTTAACGCCCTGCTGCAGGTCCGCTCCCACCTGACGGTGCCACTTATCGACCGCAACCGCCCCTTCGGGGCCCTGTGCTTGATCTGGAGCCGGTCGGCGCGCGCCTACCAGCAACGTCACCTCGAGCTGGCACAGGAGCTGGCGCAGGAGCTCAGCCATGCGCTGCAGCACGTCTACCTTTTCAACGAGGCGCGTCAGGCGGTCGCCATGCGCGACAATTTCTTATCCCTGGCCAGCCACGAGCTCAAAACGCCGCTGACGCCGCTGAAGCTGCAGCAGCAGAGCCTGGCGCGCCAA
>JBBSTS010000165.1:0-4289 GCA_038235675.1 Myxococcota bacterium
AGCCTGCTGAGCATGAACAAAAACTTGGTCTACTACGTCAGCCCCCCCGAACTGCTGGCGCGCGGCGGCGACGTCGGTTCGGTGCCGGTGCGCCTGGGTGGCCTGGTGCAGCAAGGCAGCGTTCACTACGACCCGGACACCCTGGTCCTGCGTTTTCGCGTCGGCATGGAGGCCACCGGTGAGCCCAGCATCGCAGTGCGCTCGCGCGGCACGCCGCCGCAGATGTTTCGCGAGGGCACTGGAACGGTGGTGGAGGGGCGCTACGACGGCCACGAGCTGCTCGCCGATCGCCTGATGGTCAAACACTCCAACGAATACCGTCCTCCCGCCCCCGGCGAAGCGCCGCCCAGCGCCCTGACGACGCTGACCCCAGCAGCCGACGCGCCACCGCCACCGCCATCGTGAAAAAGCAAGGCAGCGCGACCCTGCTGCCCTTTTTGTCGCGCCAGCTGCGCCACGTCGCCAGCGGCCTGTTGCAGCTGGTCGGCGGTGGCCTGCTGCTGTCCATGCGCCGGCGCCAGTTTGCCTGGCGGACCGCGGCGGTCGGCGGCGGCGGCTTTGCTGCGGCCCTGTGGACCATCGACGCGGCGGTCTGCGCCGGCGCCTTGGTCGATTCTCCCGCCCGCCTCTGGGGCGCAGTGCTGGCGGCTGCCCGGGTGATGGGGTGGGTGCACGGCCGCGGCGCCGCCCGTTTGGGGGTGTGGGAGAGTGACCTGGCCTGTGCCCTCGCGGCCGCGGCCGCGGCGTTGCGCTTCAGCGGCGCCTTGGCGCCGCTGTGGCGCTGGAGCCGGCACCTCGTCGGCCTGCCGTCGCAGCCGCTGCGGCCGGCATTTTGGGGCGCCGCCGGCCACCCTGCATGGTCCTTTTTGCTCGGGCCGCTGTGGGACCGGCTGGTCGTGTTGGGCGCCATCGGCGCCTGGCTCACCGCCCTCATCGGCGGCTCGCTGGCGGTGCTGCTGCGCGCCCCTGGCGGCGGCATCGACGGAGGTTGGCGCTTGGAGTGGGGCCTGGCGCGGCGCGCCTGGCGCGGCGAAGGGTCCCACGGCATCTCGGTGGTGTCGGCGGTGGCGGTGCTGGGGGTGGCGCTGGGGGTGGCTTCATTGGTCACCGTCAACGCCGTGATGGCCGGCTACCTCGCCGACATCCGCGACAAGGTCCTCGCCACCCACGCGCACGTGGTGGTGCAGAAGTACGGCCTCGATTTTTTCGACTACGATGCCGTCGCGACTTCGGCGCTGGTCCATCCGGCGGTGCAATCGGCCACCCCCTTCGTCTTCAACGAGGTGATGCTCAGTGCCGGTGCGCAGGGACGCGGCGTTTTGCTCAAAGGGGTGGAGCCGCGCGGTGCGGCAGCACGTGCTGCCCTCGGCCAGCAGCTGTGCGACCCCGCGGCGCTGCCGCAGGCCTGTGCGCTGGCCAACACGCCCGCGGCGCTGGCCGGCCGGGAAGAAGTGTTGGACCGCCTGCTGCGGCTGCCCGCCGCCGGCAGCGGCGCCCTCCCCAAGGTCCTGGTGGGGTGGGAGCTCTATCAACAGCTGGGGCGCCCCAAGGACGGGGTGATCACCCTGACCGTGCCGGTGGGCCTGGCCAGCGCCCGCGGCGGCCTCCCCAGCCGCCAGAGCTTCGCCGTCGCCGGCGTCTTTCGCGGCGGCATGTATGAGTTTGACGCGCGCCTGGTCTATGCCCCCTTGGCCGCTGCCCAGCAGCTTTTCGACATGCCTGGGCGAGTCAGCGGTCTGGAGCTGCGGGTGCGCGATGCCGCCCACGTCGAGCCCATCACCGCGGCACTGCGCGCCCGCCTTGGTCGCTACCCCTACCGGGTCAACGATTGGCGCGAGCTCAACGCCGGCCTCTTCGCTGCCTTGGCGCTGCAGAAGGTGGTCATGTTTTTGGTCCTCTGCTGCATGGTGGTGGTGGCTTCCTTCAACATCGCCGCCACGCTGTTTATGGCAGTGGTGGAAAAAACCCACGCCATCGCGGTGCTCAAGAGCATGGGCGCGCGCGACGGCAGCATCATGAAGATGTTCGTCCTGCAGGGCTGGATGGTGGGGGCCGCCGGCACCGCCATTGGCCTGCTGTTGGGCAGCGGCGCCGCCCTGCTGCTGGACCGGCTGCACATCGACATTGCCGCCGACGTCTACATGGTCGATGCCCTGCGCGTACGCCTGCAGGCGGCCGACGTCGCCCTGGTGGCGCTGGCCTCCCTGGCGATCAGCCATCTGGCGACGTTGTTTCCCGCCCTGCAGGCGGCGGCCCGTCCGCCGGCGGCAGCTTTGCGCCTCGAAGTTTGAGCCCAGCAGGGCGCTGGAATAATGCTGGCCTTGCGGGCCGCAGAGGCGGTATGGCTGGGCGCATGTCAGCCATCTGGGCCGCGCAACGCCCCGCTCCGCGCCTGCAGCTCGTCCTGTCGTTGGCGCCGCCGCTGTCGACGACGGCGGCACAGCATCGGCAACTGGTCGACCGGGCCCTGACGCCGCTTCTTACTGCCCTGCAGGCGCAGGAGTCGGCCTGTTTGGCGCTGCACCTCGGCGGCCACCTGCTCGACTACCTCGCGCGCCACGCCGAGCCGGTGCTGGTGCAGTTGCGGGCGCTGCAGCGCACCTACCAGTGCGAGGTGCTCGGCGGCCCCTTTTACGGCGGCCTCAGCGCGGAGCTGGCGGAGCAGGACGTGCGCGGCCAGGTGGAGATGGCGCGTGAATTTTGGGAGTCCAGCCTCGGGACGGCGCCGCAGGGCTTCTACTTGCCCATTGAGGGTTGGTCGCCGGAGCTGCCGCGCCTACTGAGCGACACCGGCCTGGCCTACGGCTTCGTCGACGACACCCAGGTCACCTTTTGGGGCCAGGGCAACCTGCAGCCCTCCCTCGGCCCCATCGAGCGCGGCGGCGACCGGCTGGCCGCCTTCGTCGTCGCCAGCCAGCTCAGCGCCGCATTGGCGGCCGCCGCCCCCGCGGCCGTCGGCGCCTGGCTGCAGGAGGCGGCGGCCGTGGCCCAGCAGCACGATCAGGGGCTGGCGACGGTCGGCCTGGCGCCGAGCATGGCGCAGGCCGCGGCGGTGACCGAGAAGCTCGCCGCGTTGTGGACCGCCAGTGTAGCGGCGACGGACGGCCCGACCCTGAGTCTGCCGGAGGCCAACTACACCGCCCGCGGCCCGGCCGTCGGCGCCCTGCAGCTGCGGGCGCCGACGCTGCCGCGGCCGACGCCCGCCGTCGACGTGCTGCAGCGCCGCATGTTGCACGGCAGCGCCCTGCTCCGCGACGCCATCGCAGTGATGGAGGACGAGAACTTTGACGAGGCCTGGAGCGACAAGCTGGCGACGGTGCAGCGCCTGGTGTTTGCGGCCCAGAGCAGCGAGGCCTATGGCCGCGGCTCTGCCGTGGCCAACGATGCCCATGCCGCAGCGCTGCAGCATCGCAGTGCCACCTGGAGCCGCCTGTTGCAGGCCCAGAGTATGGTGGACGCCCTGCGCCAGGATGGCCACACCTGGCTGCAGCTGCAGCAGGTCGACCTCGACGGTGATTTGGCCGACGATGTGGTGGTCACCACCGCGGCACTGTGTGCCTGGCTGGCGCCCGCCCGCGGCGGCCCGCTTTACAGCCTCGACGACCGCCGCCATGGCCGCATGCTCTTCGACATCGACGTCGAGCCCTGGGCCGCCGACGGCCCCATCGTCGCCGGCTTGGCGGGGATGGGGCTGACGCAATTTCTTTGTGCCGGCACGACGCTGCCCAAGGGCCTGGTGGCCGGCAGCGCCCTCGACGTTTTGAGCGAGGCGGGCGCCTGGCAGGTGGAGCAAAACGGCGTCGGCGACGAGGGCGACTACCGCCTGGCGTTGCGTTGCGAGTTGGACGGCAGCACCCCGGTGCAGATCGACCGTCAGGTGGTGGTGCGCCGCCATCGCCCCGCCTGTGAGCTCAGCACCACCCTGCATGGCGATGCCGACGCCTTGTATGGGCTGCAGATCCCTCTGCGTCTGCCAGAGGGACCGCTGCAGATCCACTGCGACGGCCGGCTGCTGGCGCCCCAGGCGCTTCAGAACCTCTCCGGCGTGCGTCAGCTGCAGCTGCTGGGGGCCGACGGGGTCGGCGTGGCGCTCAAGTTCGCCGCGCCCCTCGAGGTGCGCCTGAGCCTTGCACTTGTGTCTGGCAGCGCCTACGTCGTCCCCTTCCTTTCTCTGCGAGGTGCCCAGCCGGCCAAGCTGGCGGTGGACCTCGCGCTGGTGTCGCCATGACCGCCGTCCTTTCCTTGCGCGCCCGCATCGCCGCCGCCGCCGACTTCATCCGCGTCCAGGC
>JBBSTS010000166.1:0-4285 GCA_038235675.1 Myxococcota bacterium
AGCTGCTCCAGTTGCCGTCGCTGGCCCGTTGCAGGGGGACGGCCGCAGCCGGCGCCGTCAAAACCTCATCCAACAGGACGGTGCTGCCGCGCAGCAGGCGGGCCTGGATCTCGGGGGCGACGCTGTTTTGCCGGTCGGCGGTGAGAAAGACGCGCAGGTAGGCGTCGCGGCCGGCGACCAGGGGGATCGAGCCGTCGCCGCGCTGCTGAACTTGGATGAGGTAGGCGCTGGCCACCTGCAGCCCGACGGTGGCATTCGCCGGCACCACCGTATTGCCGTTGGCCGACGCAGTGCTGCCGGTGCCGGCGAGGGTATCACTCTCGCCGGACATGCAGGCGCTGCTCAAGGTGCAGGCGAGGACCCCCCACAGGCTGGCGCGCCGGGTGCGGCGCAAAAACGGGGCCGTGGTGACGTTGTCGCCGGCAAAATTTTGCATACCTGTGATTACGGCGCAGGCCAGCCTCGCCGCAAGTCTACGCCCCGCAAAGGGCGTTTAGCGCACCCTGACCGATTGGGCGATGGACTCCATGCCCTCACTCAGCTCCACCCGCAGGCGCCTGGCGTCGCTGAGCACGGTGCCCTCGCCGGCGCGCACGACGCCGATGAGGTGGCCGTCGGGCTCGCTGACGAACGCCTTGGTGTAGAGGCTGGCGTCCCAGCGCAGGCGCACCTGGTCGCCCGCCTGGCGCCAGGCCTCCAGGCCCAGGGCGACCGCCGCAGGGGATCGGCGGTGTCGACGTACTTGGCGCTCGGCGTCGGCGCTGCGCGTACGTCGACGTTTGCCGCGCCTGGCGTGGCCGAAGACCAGCTGTGAGACGCTGGACTGCTCTGGCAGCGGCACTGCGACGGCAAAGATCGCCTCCTGGGCAGACCAGGCGGGCGCATCGTCGGGCCCGAGCCGCCGGCCGACGGGGGTGGCCGCCAGGTTGAGGTCGAAGAGGGTCGCGCCCTGGGCGTCCAGGCCGCGTAGCTGGTAGGGCCCCGGCGGCGGCAGGTGGTCGTGGCCCTGGGCACGCATGGCGTGGTCGATGACCATGTTGCCGTCGTGGATGCGGCCGGCGATCACCAGGTGGCTGCTGCGCGCCGTCGCGGCCGTGGGCTTACGCTTGGCTGCCGCCACCGTTTGGTTTTCCAGGGCTTTGGCGAAGCTGTAGTCGCTCAGCCAGCTCTCGGCGCAGTAGCTCATGAGGTCCGTGGTTTGGGGCGGCTGCAGCTGCAGCTTCGGGCTTTGCGGCAGGGCCCGGTTGGCGAGCCCAACGTTGAGGCCCCAAGTGCCGAGCTTGGCGCCCTCGTGGGCGTCATCGCTGGGCCACGCGTCATCGATGCCCGCGGCATTGCCGCAGGGCGCATGCAGAAGGCCTAGGCCGTGGCCTGTTTCATGGGCGAGGCTCTGTTGCGCCCAGGCCATGTCCAAGAAGGCGTCGTCCTCGGCCAGGCCGGTGGTGCCGGAGACGATGTGGATGCCGCAGACGCCGCTCTGGACGTAGGAGAGGCGCGTGAGTCCAAACCAATGGCTGTCGTCGCCGTTGGGGTCGGCCAAGTGGGCCATCTGCAGGTCGCTTAGGGCCTGCACCCAGTTGCGGCCGTCGGCGCCCAATACCAGGTTCAACGAAAAGGTGCCCGGCCGTAGGCTGAGGTTGCTTGCGGCGATGGGCAGCACCTGTAGCCCAAGGTCGTAGTAGGTGGCGAGGTTCTCGGCGCTCAGGTTGCCGACCAGGGGCGGGCCTCCCTGCGGATCGAGGGTCGCGAGGCGGACGGCGACGGCAGAAAAAGTTGGTACCTCGACCACCTGCAGGGGCTGGCGCACGTTGCCGGACAGCGAGAAGTTGGCATCGCGTGCGGCAGCAGCGTCGATCCCCAGCTCCAGGGTTAGGCCGGGGCGCAACAGGTCGCCTGGGACGGCGAGGTTGTAGGAGGCATCCCAGTCGCCCTCGTCCGGCACCGCCGTAGAAAGGCCGCCGGCAGGCGCCGGCAAGCTGGCGGCGAAGAGCTCCGCGTCCCCGGCCAGCAGCCGCGCCCGCAGGGCAGGGGCACTCGCGCCGGCGCACTCGGCGCGGACGAAGGCGCGCAGGTAGGCATCGCGGCCGGCCATCAGGGGAATGGAGGCGTCGGGACGCTGCTGCGATTGAATGAGGTAGGCGTGGTCGAGGTGCAGCTCAGCGCCTGGGGCGGCCGGCGTACCGGCTCGGGTGGCCGGCGTACCGGCGAGCGCGCTGCCCGTCGCCTGCGTTTCGGTGACGCCGCCCGGCGCACAGCCGTTCAAGGCGAGCAGGCAAAGCAGGCAAATCAGGGCGAGAGATTTGGACGACATGGGGAGGCTTGTAGTCCACTGCTTGGGTGGGGTGCCAACGCCCTATCGTGGTGCGACGCGCCGCCGCCCAACAGGAGGCACGATGCTGACGATGAGGTTGCTGGCGGTGGCCCTGCAGCTCGTGGCGTCCGACGCGCCGCTGCAGGCGCAGGCTGCCGCCCTGCGCTTCGCGCCCTACTTCGTCTTTCATCCGGACGAGCGCTATGCGCCGTTGGCGATCGAATCCTTGCTTGCCGGGGCCACCCTCGTCGAAGGGGGCAGCGAGCGGCCATCGCCCTTGCCCGACAGTTTGGTCGGACGGGAGGGCCACCTGCGCCTCGCCGTCGCGCAGCGTGATGCCCCCGCGCCGGGGACCGCGCATCTCTTACCGGGGCGCGAGCTGCCCCTCTATGTCGCCATGCAACGCGGCGCCGATGGCACCTTCGTCGACCTGCACTACATCCTGCTCTTCGGCCACCAGGGTCCGCAGGTGGTGCGCTTCTTCACCAGCGTGGCGGAATTCGTCGCCGCCGTGCCGCACTACGGCGAGCACCAGGCCGACCTCGAGCGGCTCACCGTCCGTGTCGACGTGGGGCTGCAGCGCGTCCTGCAGGTTCGCTTCGAGGCCCATGGGAAGGCGACCTGGTTCCCAGCTACGCAGGTCGACTTCGTCGCCGGCGCCCACCCGCGCGTGCTGTGTGCCTTGAACAACCACGCCCTAATCAATCCGGCGCTGCGGCGCCTCGCCGGCAAGGAGAAGCTGCAACGGTTGCGCCGCCACAAAAAAACTTCGGTGGGCGCGCACCCTTTTTACGGCCTCTCCCGCGGGCGCTTTGGGGCCTTGGGCTGGGGGATCGATATGGTCGACCTGGTCGACCTCCAGGGGCCAAGCTGGCAGGCCTCCAGCCTGGGGGCGCTGCGGGGTTTGGGCCTCGACGCGCAGGGATCTCCTCTGGGACCCCAGCGGTGGGCGGCCTTTCGCGGTCGCTTGGGCGAAACGAGCAGCAATTCCTATCGCCGCGTCGAGGCGCTGCCGTCGTGGCCTCTCGATTTTCGTCACCTAAGCTGGGCAAGGTTTCTCGCTGCCGCCGCCCGTCGCTGGGGTGACGCGCGCTTGCTGGCGCCGGGAAGGCCTCCCGAGGGGCCTGCCAGGCGGCCGTGGGTGCACGCCTGCTTGCCGCCCGACTGATGCAAAACCGGCTTTACGCCATGTAGTGGGAGGCGGCCGTGGCGAGCTCGGTCAGCAAACCGCGGGAGGCCCTCGGTGCCCCGGTGGACAGCCGAGCGGCGTCGGCACAGAGGATGGAGCAGCCCTGGGGGGTCGGCTCGAGCAGCAAGGCTGCGCCAGCCATCGTCGCCCAAAATCCCATTGGCAGCAGGATGCTGCCCGAACACAGCGCGACGATGCCCAGGCCGCTGGTGGTGAGGCCGGCATAGAGGCGGTGATTGGGGTGCAAGCTCGGGGCGTCCTGCTGCGAAGGTGCAAGCAAGAAGCGCGTGAATAGGCGGCGCTCGCCCTCGATGAGGGTCGTCCCGACGCGGCCAATGAGTTGGTTGAGCAGCCATTCGGCCCTCAGGGTGAGCGGACCGGCGGCGGCGCGGCGGCCGCGATTGGCGTAGGCGGCGTACCACTCTGCCACCAGCACCATGCCCCAAATGGCCATCCCCGCCCCCACGCCCATGCCGACCGCCAGCCCCAAGTAGCTGGCGCTGCGGCGCAGGGCGTGGCGCACCCAGATCATGCCGAGGCTGCTGACGCCCAGCCCAAACAGCGCCAGGCTGGGCGGCGCCTGCTGCTCGGGCGCTGCCGCGCCCGCCGCCCTAGGCGCGCGCGGCGTGCCGGCATGCAGCAACATGGCGGTATCTTGGCGCCAAAGCACGTCCCGCGGCGCCATCGGCTGCTGCACCTCTGGCGCCGCAAATGGCGACGCAAACGCCGGCGGCGGCGGCCCGTCGAAGCGGCGGGACGCGCCGACGGCGTCGCGAGCGATCACG
>JBBSTS010000167.1:0-4253 GCA_038235675.1 Myxococcota bacterium
GGGGGTAACTTTGTCGAGGTCCTCGAGTGAGCCCACCTGCGACAGCACCGCCAGGCCCGAGCGATGCTGCGGCATGATGTCGGCGCCCACCACCTCGCCGCGGTTGTTCAGCTCGATGCCCTGCGCAATGGTGGCGCGCGGCTGCAGGCTCAGTGCCGCCAAGGCGTCACCGAGCTGCAGATCGAGGTCGAGCAGACAGGTGGAAACGTGGCGGCGAGAAAAATTATGGGCAGCGTTGGTGGCCAAGAAGGTGGTCCCGGCGCCGCCCTTGCAGGAGAAGAAGACCACCACCTGTCGCGGCAGCTCGGCGGGACGGACGAGCTCTGCTGCGGCCGCAGCCAGGACGCTTTGTTGTGGCTGCGGCTGCGGCTGCGGCTGCGCCTGCGCCTGCGACGCATGCCCCGGGTAGGTCACGCCGCCTTTGGCCGCCGGCGGCGGGGCGGCACGTGGGACGGCGGAGTTGGGACGCTTAAATTGGGGCGTGGAAGCAGGCGGCAAAACTTGCTCGTCGGTCTTTGGCGGCGTCACCCGCCCGCGCACCATGGGCGCTGCAGCGCTGGCGGGCGCGGCCGCCGCGCCCTTGAGCGCGCTGCGGTCCGGAAGCTTAATCAAGCCCGTTTGCTGATCCATAAACGGGTTGAGGCTGAGCTGGGTGCTCTCAGCGTAGACGGCTTTGACGTTGGGTGGGGGGCTGCCAGATTTTTTCTGGCCGCGTTTGAGAAGTTCAGCCAATGGCACGACGACAGTGCGCTCACCGACGCCCGCCTGCATGCTGGGCCCCGCCGAAGCAGCACGTCTTGCGCCGGCGAGGGGCGCTTTCGCCGGCGGTTTTTGCTCCACGCACTTCTCTCCTAACTCATCGACTGAAGCCCACTGCACCCGCCGGACCACTGCGAGGTGTGCTGTTGTTGGCGGGCCGTACCGGCGGCGCCGTGACCGACATGCCAGCCCGGCGCTCGATGCTGCCCATCAAAAACAGCTGCACGTCACTGGGGTCGTTCATCTCCTCGTTGTGCAGCAGCGGCGGCACGTCGCCTGCCTCGGAAGGCTTGACCAGGTTCACCGACACCAAAACCATCAGCTCGGTCTCGGTGCGGTTGGCGCGCATCTGACGAAACAGCGCCCCCAGCACCGGGATCTCGCCAAACAACGGCACCTTTGACACCTGGTTGTTGATACTATCGCTCAGCAGTCCGGCGATGGCAAAGCTTTGGCCGTCGCGCATGCGCACCGAGGTGGAGCTTTGGCGGCTGGTCAGCGCTGGCACCGACACGCTCGACAGGTTCACGCCGTTGCCACGGTCAAGCTGTGAGACCTCGGCCTTGACGTTGAGGTTGATGGTGTCTTGGGCGAGCACGACGGGGGTAAACTCCACCTGGGCGCCGTACTTTTTAAAGGTGATGGTGACGCGACCAAGGGCGTCGGGAATGGGGATGGGAAACTCACCGCCGGCCAAGAAATGCGCCGTCTGGCCGCTCATCGCCACCAAGGTGGGCTCAGACAGCGTCTTGGCGACGCCGCGGCTCTCCAGCACCGACAGAGCAGCCGTCAGCGGCCCCAGCTTGGTGGTCGCCAACGCCAAAGAGAACGAGCCACTGACCGACGACGTCAGCATAGGAAGCACGGGGCTGGTGTTGGCCGCCAGCGGGTCGGCATTGTTAGGCACATACGGCCCAGCGAAGCGTTGGGTGTCGCAGGTAAGACAGTAGTGAGCCGGGTCGTTGGGACCGAACATTCCCGCACCGGTGGTCTTGCTGGTGCTCCACAGGTTGAAGCCCAGGTTGCGAGCGTTGCTGCGGGTGACCTCGACGAAGCGCAGGTGCACCTGCACCTGCTGCGGCTGCGCCACCGTCAGTAAATTGATGAGCTCGGAGGTTTTCTTTAGCGAGCTCTGGTAGAGGTTGCGGGCAATGTGGCTGGCGGCCTCGACCGTACCGATGTCGGCGACTTTGCCGGTGAGGTAAACGGCGCCGCCCGCGGCGCGAACCTGCATGTCTTCCTCGTTGGGAAAGGCCTCACGCAGAGCCTGCTGCAACGCTGCAATCGGTTGACTCACGACGACGCGGTAGGACTGGACCTGGCCGTTGCGCCCCCAGACCGACAGCTGCGTTTCGCCTGGAAACTTGGCGATGACCAGCAGCTGGCCGGGAGAAACCGGCATGACCTCGATCATTTGGGAGTCGCCGGGCACCACCCTCTGCAACATCATCGGCACCCGCAGGGTCGCGGTGCCGCCCACGGAGACGAAGAGGGTGCGCGGATCGGGCCGGGCCGCCGCCGCCGCCTGGCCTCCGAGCGGCGCCAAAAGGGCGAAGGCGAGGGCAGCCGCGCTCAAGGGGCGGCGGGTGAAGGCCGCGAGCCAACAAAGCAGCTGCACAACGGGCGAAGCGATAATGCGCATGACCATTAGCCAAGCTCTCCGGGTAGGTGGGCCAAAGGGAATTGGCGTCACCTTAACCGGAAGCGTTGTGGCATGCCAGAGCGAAGATGGCCGTGAGGCTTTTGGTCCTAGTGACCACCCCGATAGATCATCGGGCTGCTGCGCCGCGCCCGCCGCGGCCGCGGACTGCTGCTGCTGCCTATGGAGGGGGCGGCGCTTCTGCCGTCGTCTTCTTCGTCACGATCGCGCTCCTTGCGCATGCTGCCGAGCAGCTTCTCCGTGGTGACGCCGGTGGTGACGACGATCTCGGTGTCGGCGCTGGCGCGCATCGCCAGGTCCAGGCGCCCCGTGCGGACTGCATAGGAGAGCAACTCGACGTCCCCCAGCGACACCGACAGCGTCACCACGCGGTGGCGCTCGCGCCCTTCGCGCGGGTCCTTGGCCGCGCGGCGCTTCTGCGCGTCGGAGTCATCCTCAAATTGTGACGGCTGCGGCTCGACGTCGACGCGGTCGCCAATGGCCAGAACCTTGACGTTCTGTAAAAGCGTTTTGGTGACGGTGCTGCTGCGGTTGCGCGGATCCTCGAGGGTGGCGACGACGTCCACCATGGCGCCGGGATGCAAGATCTGCGCCGTGGCCATACTTTCGTCGATCTGCACCACGAAGGCGCGTTTCTCGGGGTCGATGAGGGTGGAGACAGCCAGGCCGCTGTCGGCGTTGGTGACCCGCGGAACGAGGATGGGCTCGTTTTTGATCAGCTCGCCTACGTTGATCTTTTCCGGCGTCAACAACATGTTCGGATCGCGGTAGGTGCCGTCTGGGAGCGACATCATCGGCCAGTTGACCACCTGCAGGTCGGCTGCTTTCAAGGTCGTCAGCGGCGGCAGACCACGCGCCGCCACCACCACGGGCTGCGTGTCCGGAGCGGTGCCGCCCATTTTGGCCATCGAATAGCCGAACAGGCCGGCGGCACCCACGGCGAAGACGCCAAAGAGCAAGGCCTTGCGGCCAGCGCTGTCGGCCTCTTTTTGCACATCGCTCAGTTCCACGTCGGCTCCTGCGCATCTGACGGGTGAAGGTCAAGGTTACTGCAGAGGTGGTCGCGGCACCAAAATTTAGCGGCTTTAGGGTACGTCCGGCATCGGCGGGGGGATGAGGTATGGCATGCTGGCGCGTCCCTGCAACAGCGATGCGCCCCCGCTCGAGCGCATGATCGCCCCGATGATGCCAAAGTCTTCTTTGCCTTGGCCGCCCTGGCTGGCACTGTAGCTGCACTGCACGATAATTTTTAGCTCCCGCAAGGGCAGCAGATCGGATTCCGTCGCCAGGCTGTCCTGCTCGGAGATCACCTCGGGCTGGCAGAAGGAAGGGATGGGGTAGGTTTGCTGCGCCGCAGGCAGCAGCTGGCTGGGACAGCCGCTCAGCCCCTCTTGCGTCAAGGGATATTGCCCGGCACAGGTGCGGGCCAAAAAAGCGGCGATGTTGGTGAGTTTGAACCGGGTGTCCAAGAGCCTGCCGAGCGCCGAGCCCATCGCCACGACGGCGAGGTAAAGAAAGATCACCAGAGCAAACTCGACGGCCACGGCGCCGCGCTGACGACGACGGTGGCGTGGAGCCACGGCTTGGCGAGACGGCACACCACGCATCGCTGTCACTTAGGGCCGCTCGACGAAGGCTGCCATCGAGGCGCTGTTGACGTCGAGCGATTGAGTGTTCAGGGGCGAGCCTTTGGTGCCCGAGGTAAGTCCCATCAGGATCTTGGCAACCAAAGGCGTCGTGTAACGATTGTCCCAGCGCACTGCCGTCAGCCCGGTGGCAATGCTGCCGAGATCTGCTACCTGGGAGACGGCGGACGTGAGCTTGAGGTGAGGAA
>JBBSTS010000168.1:0-4252 GCA_038235675.1 Myxococcota bacterium
AAGCCGCATCATCGAAGCGAGCGCCGCGCGCGGCGACCTGCCGGGGGTGGTCGCCGCGGTCGCGGCGCTGCGGCCGAGGCTGGCGCCGGCGGCCCGTACCGCCGCCGCGCCCTTTGTCCCGCCCGCGCCAGCCACGTCGCCCGACCCCGCCGAGCGCGAGGCGCGGGCCCTGTGTGAGAGCATTCTGCGGCGCCTGAGCGTCGGCCTGCACCAGCAGGGCACCCGCCTACACGGCCAGGCCAAGCAGCGCTATCTGCAGGCGGCGCTGGGGATCTATCAGACCTATCTCGACATCTTTGCCGCCGGCGGCGACGAGGACGCGGCGGTCTACCGCCTTTACATCCAATTTTACGCCGCCGAGATCCAACAGGCCCTGGGCAGCTTCGTCGCCGCGGCGCAGGCTTATGAGGCGGCCGCGACGCTGTCGCCGGCGCCGAGCGACGCCGCCGGCCGCAGCCTCATCGACGCCGCAGTGGAGGGCGCCGTGCGCGCCTACGACCGTGCCATCGACGAGACCACCCGCCTGCATCCGCAGGCCGCCGACGGCAACGCCGAGCGCCCCTATACCGCCGAGCAGGCGCATTTTTTGGTCGCCGGTCGTCGCTATTTAACGCATTTCGCGGCGAGCGCGCCGCCGGTTGCAACGATCCAGTACAAGATGGCCCGCCTCGCCTACGAAACCAACCGCTTCGACGAGGCCGCCGATGGATTTGCCGCAGTGGTGCAGGCACATCCAGGCAGCGAGGTGGCCTGCTACGCCGCCAACCTGCAGCTCGACATCTACAATGGCCGCAAAGACTATTTCCGTCTGCGGGACGTCGCCCACGCCCTGGTGCATCTACAGGGGTTGGCCTGCGGCGCGCAGGAGAAGGCGCGTTTCGCCACCATCGAGCAGGAGGCGAGCTTCTCGCTGATCTCCGAGAGCCTCGAAAAAACGCAGCAGTTTGCCGCCGCCGGTGACGCCGACGTCGATTTCTTCTCGCGCTATCCGCACAGCGCCCTCGCACCGACGGCGCTGCGCAACGCCGCGGTCAACTTCGAGCGCGCCCACAGCCCCGAGCGGGCGACCGCGATGCGCAAGCTGCTGCTGCAGAAGGTGCAGGACAAGGCGATACAGAGGGAGGTGCTGCCAGCACTGGCCGAGGGCTACGAGCGCAGCCTCGACTTCGAGCAGGCGGCCGTGGCCTTCAGGGAGTTCGCCGACCGTTTCGACCACGACCCGCGCAGCCGCGACGCGCTTTACAACGCCACCCTCTACAAGGTCGGCCTGCACGGCTCGGTGCGGGCCCAGGCCGCCTGGGAGCATTTCGTCTCCCGCTATCCCAAGGACGCCAGTGCGCCGCAGTGGGCGCTGAATCATTGCCACGCCCTGCGCGACCACGGCGGGCCGCGCAATCTGGCGGCGGCGGAAGTCTGCTACCGACGCTTTTTGCCCGCCTACGGCAGTCGCCTTCCGGAGGCCGCCTGCGAGGCGCAGGGGGAGCGCGCCAGGGTGCTCGAGTCCCTCGGCAAGCCGGGGCTGGCCGAGGCCATTCGGCGCCAGCTGCTGCATCAGCACCCGCCGCGCCACCCGGCGGCCCTGCGGCGCCTGCCTGGCTGTGCCCGGGCGGTGGCCGCCGCACGCCTGACGGAGCTGGTCGAGCAGGGGCGCGTCTACCGCAAGTTGAAGCTTGCCGCCCTCGACCCCACGCCCTTCGGCAAGAAGGTTTTCGCCCGTGCCCTGCGCCAAAAGGTGGCGGCACGCGACGCGCTTATCGCGGGGCTGCGAGAGGTCGTGTCCTTGGGCGTCCCCGAAGCCACCAGCGAGGCGCTCTTCCGCATCGGCGAGGCCTACCGTGTCTCGGTCGAAGCGCTTTTACACGCCCCCGTGCCGGCACGGGTGCAGGGCTACAAGCTCAAGGCCGACGACAAAACGCAGCTGCGCGCGCAGCTGCAGGCCCTCACGGCGCCGATCGTCGAGCAGGCGAAGGAGGCCTTCGGATTGTGCGCCACCTCCAGCGTCGGTGCTGGCCGCATGACGCCCTGGCCGCGTCGGGCCCAAATGGCTCGCCGCCAGCTGACGCTCGCTGCCGCAGACGTGGGCGAGCCCGCGTGGCTGCCCCTGCCGCAAATGGCGCCCTTGCGCCTGTCGCCGGCGGCCTGGGCTTCCCTGACGCAGGCGGGCAACGCTGCCGCTACCGCTACCGCTGTCGCTGCCGACGCGGGCGACGCCAACTTGCGGCTGGTTGCCGAGGGCGACGTCGGCGAGATGCAGGCGGCCTTCGACGCTGCCTTGCAAAAAGATCCGCTGGCGGTGGCGCCGCGGCTGGGACGCGCGCAGCTGCTGTTGCCGAAGCAGCCCGCTGCGGCGCTGACGCAGTGCCGTTTCATCCTGGCGCGCGAGCCGCAGCAGCTGGCCACCTACGGCGTCGCGGCGCAGGCCGCCCTGGCGCAGGCGCACGTCGGCCTGGCACGCCTCATCGTCGCCCGCGCGGCGCGGCTGCAGGGCGTCGATCCGGAGCTGAGCCTGGTGCAGTCGGCACTCGCGCGCCACCAAGACGACTGCGTGGGGGCCACCCAAGCCCTGCAGGGAGCCGCCGCGGCGGCTCCCTGGCGCCCGGAGCTGTGGGCGCGTCTGGCCACTTCCGCCCATCACTTCGGCGACGCGGCGGCCGCCGCCACCTACCTGCAGGCGCTGCTGATGCAGCAGCCCAAGGCTTTCGCGGCGCTCAACGACCTGGGGGTGGCCCGCCAGCGAAGCGACGACTTGCCGGGCGCCGAGCAGGCCTACCGCCAGGCGCAGCAGGCGGGGGCCCAGGACGAGCCGGCGATCCTCGCCAATTTGGGCACCCTGGTGAGCCTCGACGACGCCCGCCAGGAGGAGGCCGCAGCCCTGCTTCAGCGCGCCGTCGAGGCGGCCGGCACGCCGGCGCCGCCGACCCTGGTGCAGCGCCTCGAGTCGGTGCGCGAGCGGCTGGCGGCGCGCTCGACCCCAGAGGCCCTCAGTGGCGACGCCAACGCGCCCTCGCCCTCGCAGCCTGCCGCTGCGCCCGAGCCTGTCGTCGCCGCGCCGGATCCCCTGGTCGACGATCCCAACGCCACCTTGCGGCCGTCCGACCCGCCGCCCATGGAGGAGCCCTGATGGCTGCAAAACCTCTCCCGCCACGTAGCGCCGCCGGGCGCACGCGCCGCGCCGCCCAAGCGTCACCCGCGCGCCTCGTCGCCTACGCCAGCGGCGGTCTGTTGGCCCTCGCCTGCCTGCTCCCTGCCGCTGCCCAGGCGGCGCCGCCAGTGATCTACGAAAAGCACACGGTGGTCACCTTCGGCGACGACACGGTGGAGGGCGACCTGTCGCGCCCCGACGGCCAGTACGTCGAGAGCCGCAAGCGTTTGCGCCACCAGCGGCTCATCCGGGTGCGCGAGCACTTCCGCGCCGAGCTGTTGGCGTCGGTGCGGCGCTTATGAGCGGCGCAAGGGTCACCCAAGAGGTGCTGCAGGCCGCGGCGGTGGGCGAGAGTTCCCTGCTTCCCGAGGGCCCGCTCGGCGCCGACGACGCCGTCCTCGAGCTGCGCCTCTATTTCGGCAAGGCCCTGTTGGCGATGAACCACTACCGCAAACCCAAGCAGGTCACCCTTGGAGAAGAAGACGGCGCCGACATCTTCTTGGCCAGCGACGGGCTGCCAGAGGCGCCATTCGCGCTGTTGCGCAGCGTCGACGACGAGCTTGTCCTGCGCCTGTGCCCCGGCATGGAGGGGGAGATCGGCGAGGGCAAGGAGAGCCAAACTTTGGTGCAGCTCAAAGGCGCGGGACGAAAGGGTCGCGGCGCCGACGACGGCGAGGGCACGTTCGAGCTGCCCCTGAGCACCAAGATGCGCGCCCTCTTGCACTGGGGCGGCGCCACCCTGGCGCTGCGCTTCGTGCCGCCGCCGGAGGTGGTGCCGGTGGGGCTGCGCCAGTCGCTGGACTGGCACTTCCTCAACGCCTCGCTGCTGTCCTGGGCGGGCCACCTGCTGCTGCTGACCACCTTGGTGCTCGCCGCCCACCGCCACGATGAGCTGCCCATCGACCTGTTCGCCCGCCCCAACCGCATGGCGCAGCTGATCGTCGCGCCGCCGCCGCCGACGCCGGCGAGCGTCGCGGCCCTCAAGCGCATGCAGCACGAGGTGGCCGTCGCGCGTCCCGCCGCCTCCAAGCAGAGCCAACCAAGCCACGCCCACGCCAGCAAAAGCCCGCGCCCCGCCGGCGCCCAGCGCGCCCCGGCGCCGCAGGCCTC
>JBBSTS010000169.1:0-4239 GCA_038235675.1 Myxococcota bacterium
CCCCCCCCCCCACTGCTTTCCCCCCCGCCCGCCCGGGGCGGGCCCCCCTCCGCCCGGGGCCCCCTTCCCGCCCCCGGGGGCCCCCCCCGGGCGGCGGGGGGCGGCGGCCCCCGCCGCCCCCCCCCCCCCGCCTGGCGACGCACGCGACAGCCCTGCAGCGCCATTTGGAGGCCCTGGCGGCCGCCAGCCGGCCGCACCTGGACGCCGCCCAGCAGCGACAGCTCGACGGCCTGCGGGCGGAGCAGGGGCGTGCCGAGGCCGGCGCCGCCGCCCTCGGCGCCGCCATGCAGGAGGTGCAAAAACAGGCGCCGCTCATCGACGCCGCCAGCCAGGCGCTGTTGCAACAGGGCGCGGCGGCCATGGCCACGGCGCGCGGCGCGCTGGCCGGCGCCGAGCTGGCACCGGCGCTCCAGGCGCAGCGACAGGCGCTGGCGGCGCTGCAGCGCCTCACCGAGGCGGCCGAAGGTGCCGGCGGCGCGGGCCAGGACGGCCGCAACATGCCGGCGCCGATGGCCCAGCCCTCTGCACGTCCTGGCGACGGCGACGGGACGTCTGCGGGCGACAGCGCGCCGCGCGCCGAGGGTCGCGGCGGCGACGGCCGCGGCGAGCCCCAGGGCCCAGGCGGCAAAGCCGCCGCAGACGGGGTCGAGCTGCCCAAAAGCCAGCTGGACGCCGCCGACGCGAAATGGCGCCAGACCATCCTCGAGGCGGCGCGCCAGGCGCCGCCGGCACCCTACCGCGCCGCCGTGCGGCGCTATTACGACGAGCTTTTAAAATGACCCGACGCCGCCTGCAGTGTGTCCTCGCCAGCCTGATGCCCCTCGCCCTCGCCCTTGCTGTCACCGCCAACGCCAGCACCTTGCCGCCAACGCTGGCGCAGGCGGCGCTGGACCTGGAGGCCTGGCAGCTGGAGGACGCCACCGCCGCTGCCCTGCTGCTGGCGCAAGGCTCGCCGCGCGACCCTGCGGTGCGCGGCCTCGCCGCTGCCGTGTTGCACCAGCACGGCGCCCATGCGGACGCCCTGGCGCTGCTGAGCGGTGTCCCGGCCGCAGACTACCCGCCCGCCGAGGTGCGCGCCCGCATCGCCGCTTCGGCCCACACCGCCGCCGGCTTCGCCGAGCGCCGCAGCCGCCACTTCGTGCTGCGCTACCGCGACAAAGACGAGGTAACCGCGACCTACGCCGAGGCAGTTTTGGAGGCGGCCTACACGCAGATCGGCGGCGATTTAAAATTTCTCCCGGCCGAGCGCGGCACCCCGATCGTCGTGGAGATCTACCCCGACGCCCGATCCTTGGGCGACGCCTCCGGGCTGCGTCCCAAAGAGATCGCCACCAGCGGCACCATCGCCATCTGCAAATTTCATCGCCTGATGATCACCTCGCCGCTGGCGCTGGTGGACGGTTATCCCTGGGCCGACACCCTGGCGCACGAGCTGACCCACCTCATCATCGCCAAAAAGAGCGCCAACGAGGCGCCGGTATGGCTGCACGAAGGGATCGCCAAAACCCTCGAGGCCCGCTGGCACGGCCCCCCGGGGCCCTTGAGCCCCTACAGCGAAAACCTCCTGCAGGACGCGGTCAAACGCCACGCCCTAATTCCTTTGGCCAAGATGCATCCGTCGATGGCCCTGCTGCCGTCACAGGACGCCGCCGCCCTCGCCTTCGCCGAGGTGCGCACCCTCGTCGAGTACGTCGTTGGCGCCCACGGCCTGGACGCCCTGCCGCGGCTGCTCCTGCGCCTGCGCGACGGCAGCGACCTGCAAGCGGCGCTGCGCGCCGCGCTGGGCACCGCCCTGGGCACGCTCGCGGCAGCCGGGCGCGCCGGGCTGCAGCGCCGCCCCTTTACCCCGCACCCCGACGCCATGCCGCGCAGCCTGCGCCTGCGCGAGGCCGCCGCATCGCCGACGGGCGGCAAGACGGCCGCCGCCCCACGCCTGAGCAAGCGCCGCCAGGCGGTCGCCGACGCCGCCCGCCTCGGCGAGCTGCTGCAGCTGCGCGGACACCGGCAGGCGGCGTGGTTAACCTATCGCCATGGTCTCTCCCTCACCCCCACCCCGCCACCCGACCTGCTGCTGCACGCCGCCCGCCTGGCCGCCGAGCTGCAGCAGGTGAGCGACGCCCGCCGACTTTTGAGGCAGCTGCTCGTCGCCGAGCCCGAGCAGGGCGACGCCCACCTGCTTGCTGGCAGCCTCGCCCTGAAACAGGCAGAGCTCGCCCCCGCGCAGCAGCACCTCGAGGCTGCGCGGCTGCAAAACCCCTACGACCCCAGCCTGCACGACGGCCTCGCGGAGCTTTACGACAGACAAAAAAAGACCACCGCAGCGGCACAGGAGCGGCGCTTCGCCGAGCTCTGCCGGCGCCCACGCCCAGCCAAGGCGGCGGCAGCGACCGCCGGTCCCAAGGCGCTGTCGCTCCTTTCGCCGGCGGCGGCAAGCTTGCGGCAGGTTTTGTGCTTCGATACAACCAGCGAGCCAAAGGAGCGGGCAAGGCGCAGCACGCCGCCCAGCAAGCATGAGTGAAACCCACGCAGAGTTCGATGTCGTCGTTATCGGCGCTGGCCCCGGCGGCTACGTCGCCGCCATCCGCGCCGCCCACCATGGCCTGAAGGTCGCGGTGATCGAAAAAGACGCCCGCCTGGGCGGCACCTGCCTGCTGCGCGGCTGCATCCCCACCAAGAGCCTGCTGCACTCCGCCGACCTGCTGCGCGACCTGCGCCAGGCCAAAGAGTTCGGCATCCTCGCCGGCAACGTCGAGGTCGACTTCGCCGGCGTCCAGCGCGCCCGCAGCAAGGTGGTGAGCAAGAGCGCCGCCGGCGTCGACTACCTCATGCGCAGCAACAAGGTGAGCGTCCTCTCTGGCACCGCCAGCTTCGTCGACCCGCACACCCTGCGCGTCGAAGGCAAGTCGCCCACCACCGTGCGCGCCAAGCACGTGGTGGTCGCCACCGGCTCGGTGCCACGGCCCTTGCCGTCGCTGCCGGTGGAGGCGCCCTACGTCGTCACCTCCGACGAGCTGCTTGAGTTCCCCAAGGTGCCGCGGACGATGGCGGTGCTCGGCGCCGGCGCCGTGGGGGTCGAATTTGCCTCGGTTTTTCGCTCCTTTGGCGCCGAGGTCACGGTCATCGAGATGGCCGATCGCCCCCTGCCCATCGAGGACGAGGACGTGGGCCGAGAGTTTGCGCGCATCTACAAAAAGCGCGGCATCGACTGCCGCACCAGCACCAAGCTCACCGCCAGCCGCCGCGTCGACGCCGGCGTCGAGCTCACCCTGGCAGGCCCCGACGGCGAGTCGAAGCTGACGGTGGAAACCCTGCTGGTGGCCATCGGCCGCCGGCCGGTGGTCGAGAGCCTGCACCTCGAGCGTGCCGGCATCGCGGTGGACAAGGACGGCTACATCCCCGTCGATCCGCTGCTGCACACCCAGGCCGCACACATCTTCGCCATCGGCGACGTCATCCGCACCCCCTGGCTGGCGCACGTCGCCTCGGCCGAGGGGATCTTGGTCAGCGACGTCATCGCCGGCAAAAACCCCGCCCCGCTCAACTACCTGCAAACCCCTTCCTGCACCTACTCGGACCCCGAGGTCGGCAGCGTCGGCCTCACCGAGAAGGCCGCCATCGCCAAAGGCTACGCGGTCAAAACCGGAAAATTCCCCTTCAGCGCCGTCGCCAAAGCGCGCATCGGCGGCCACACCGACGGCTTCGTGAAGATCGTCGCCGACAAAAAATACGACGAGATCTTAGGCGTCCACATCCTCGGCAACCACGCCACCGACCTCATCGCCGAGGCCTGCGTCGCCATGCGCCTGGAGTGCACCACCGAGGAGCTGGCCAACACCATCCATGCCCACCCGACGCTGGCCGAGGGCGTGCTGGAAGCCGCCCACGCCACCTTAGGCAAGGCGATGCACATCTAGCGCGTGCAGCTCCTTTACCCGCCTGAGCCCTCCCCCATCGCCAGCGCGGTGGCCATCGGCGTCTTCGACGGCGTCCACCTGGGCCACGTCGCCTTGCTGCAGGCCATGCAGCGCCAGGCGACGGCCGAAGGCCTGCGCAGCGTCGCCGCCAGCTTCGACCCCCATCCGGTCCACGTCCTGCGCGGCCCTCACAGCCTCGCCCTCATCGAGCCGGTCAGCCGCCGCCTGGCGCGCTTCGATGCCCTGGGGATCGATGCGAGCTGCCTCTTTGCCTTCAGCCCCGCCTTCGCCCGCACCACCCCGCAGGCCTACGTCGAGGAGGTGC
>JBBSTS010000170.1:0-4231 GCA_038235675.1 Myxococcota bacterium
CGGCAGGGCGCGCGGGACGCCGGCGAAGCGGCCGGCCTTGGCGGCCTTGGGGCCTGCGGCCTGGCGCTCGCGCACCTTTTCGGCCTCCCACTGACGCAGAGCGTCCTTCGCGTCGAGCGCCGTGGCGTCGCCGAAGACGTGCGGATGGCGGCGTTGCAGCTTGGCGTCGAGGCCGGCGACGACGTCGTCGATGGTGAAGCTGCCGCCGTCGGCGGCAATGGCCGCCAAAAAGACCACCTGCAGCAACAGGTCACCGAGCTCGTCGCGCAGGGCGTGTGGCTGGCCAACGTCGATCGCGTCGACCACCTCGTAAGCCTCTTCGATGAGGCAGGCTCGCAGGCTCTGCCACGTCTGTTCGCGGTCCCAGGCACAGCCGCCAGGAGCCCGCAGGCGGTCGAGGGTGGCGCAGAGCCCGGCAAATGCCCGGCCAGCGGCGGCGTAGGGTTGACGGGGGTCGCCGGCGGCGGGGGAAGTGGGGGCACGGTCCATGGCCCTCGGCCTAGCAGACTGGGCGCGACCCTGCCCAGAGCAATTTTTCGTCATCTGGCCATCACCTTGGCGCCAACTCAACGGACGTGTACCCTGCCTCAAGGGGCCCAGGGCATGTTTAGGTGGGCCCAATCCGCGGGAGCGTGATGCAACACTCGTTTTGGCGCCGACTGCGGCCCTCGGTCGATTTTTACGCTTGGTTAGACGAGCGGCGCTGGTTTGCGGGGCTGACCGTCGGCTTGCTGGCGGTGTTGGTGGGCCTGCTGCTGACGCCCGAGCTGCTTACCCAAGAGGCCGCCACCGAGGGGGGCGTCGAGGGCGCCGTCTCGACGCAGAACATCAAGGCCCCCTTCGATGTCACCTTGGTCGACCAACAGTCGACGGAGCACCTGCGCGAGGAGGCCACCCGCACCCTGCGCCGCGTCTTCGACTACGATACGCTGGTGGCCGAGCGCACCAGCAACTGCATTGCCGAGGCCTTTGCCTTCATGCGTCAGGCCGCCGACGGCATCGACGTCACCCATGCCCGCCTGGTCGACGAGTATGCCGCCCGGCGGCCGCAGTTCGAGCGCATTTTGGGGGTTCCTCTGCGCCCCGCCGAGTACGTCGTTCTACGCAAACACCATTTTTCCTCCGACCTCGAGGAGGCCCTGCAGCGCTTTGCCCTCACCATCCAGAGCGAGCCACTGGTGGGCCTGCGCTCCAGCCTGGAGGCGGACCGGATCAACGGCATCCTGTTGCAGCGGGTGCCAAGCGACAACAAGCCCCATCAGGCGATCGACGCGGTCGACGTGCTCGGCGACATCGAGACGGCGCGACAGACCCTGGGTCGGCGCACCGCGGCGATGCTGCCGGAGCTGCCGGCGGCGCAGCGCCACGTGGTGATGGCCCTGGCGGCCCGCCTGCTCAAGCCCAACGTCAGCTTCAACCGCGCCGAGACCGAGCGCCTGCGCTTCGAGACGCGCAACGCCATCGTGCCGGTGACCCTGACCAAGAAGCGCGGCGAGATGATCGTGCGCGACGGCGAGCGGCTGACGCACTCCCACGTCCTGCTTTTGGATGCGTTGCGCCAAAGTGGCCGCAACGCCTCGATGTTTTTGGTGGCCTCCGGCGGCGCCCTATTGATGCTTGTGCTCATCGTCACCGCGGCACGTTTTGCGCAGGGCTACGGCCGGCGCTGGCAGCTCAAGGCCCGCGACATGCTGTTTTTGGCCGCCATCTTCATCACCACCCTCGGCGGCGCGCGCCTGGGACTGACGGTGGCCCACGCCCTGCACGAAATTTTTCCGCACGTCCCGCTCGAGGCGCTTACCCTGGCGCTGCCGCTGGCGGCGGGGACGATGTTGGTGCGGCTGGTGCTGCGCGGTGAGGTGGCGCTGCTCTTCTCGCTGATCACCAGCCTGATGGTAGGGCTGCTCACCGAGAGCGACCGGATGATCAGCATCTATGCCTTGGTGGGATCGGTGGCGGCCACCAGCGCCATCCGCTCTATCTCCAACCGCAGCGACCTGTTGCGCGCCGGGATCTGGGTGGGGCTGGCCCAGAGCGCCACCGCCCTGGGGATCTACCTGTTTATCGCCACCCTCGCCTTGAAAACCTACGTCACCGTCCTGCCCGCCGCCTTCTTAGGCGGCGTGCTGTGCGGCTTCGTCGCCCTGAGTTTGGCGCCGCTGGTGGAGTGGGTGTTCGGCTACACCACGGATCTGAAACTTTTGGAGCTGAGCAACCTCAACCACCCCGCCCTCAAGGAGCTCATCGTTGCCGCCCCGGGCTCCTACCACCACAGCATCATCGTGGGCGCCCTGGTCGAGGCGGCGGCCGAAAGCATCGGCGCCAATCCCTTGTTGGCGCGGGTGATGGCCTACTACCACGACCTCGGCAAAGGCTGTAATCCAATGTACTTCGTCGAAAACCAGCGCACCCACCACAACCCGCACGACAAGCTCAAGCCGTCGATGAGCGCCATGGTGATCCGCCGCCACGTCTCCGATGGCCTCGAAATCGCCAAGCGCTACGCCCTTGGTGAGCCCATCTTGGCTGGCATCGCCCAGCACCACGGCACCACCCTCATCCATTATTTTTATCACAAGGCGCGCGAGCAGGCCGAGGACCGCGACAGCGTCTCGGAGGCCGAGTACCGCTACCCAGGCCGCAAACCGCAGACGCGCGAGGCGGCGCTGGTGATGGTGGGAGACAGCATCGAGGCTGCCGCGCGGGCGATGTCGGAGCCCACGCCGGCGCGCCTGCAGGGGCTGGTGACCCGCATCATCAGCAACAAGTTTACCGACGGCCAGCTCGAAGAATGCGACTTGACTTTGCGCGACCTGCACACCATCGCCAAGGCCTTCTCGACCGTTTTGGCGAGCATCTACCACCACCGCGTCGAGTACCCCGATGGCGATTCAGATTCAAAACCGACGCAGCGCACCGACCTTGCCAACCAGCAGGCTGCGGACGCTACTCCAGACAATTTGCGTCGCCTTGGGCTTTGAGCCCGCCTACCTGGAGCTGAGCCTCACCCTCGTCGGCGACCGCAAGATGCGCCAGCTCAACCGCAGATGGCGCGGCCGCGACCGCACCACCGACGTGCTTTCCTTCCCGCAGTGGGACGCCGAGGCCCACGGCATTTTGCAGCCCGCGGCCTGGCGTCGACGGCCGCTGTGTCTGGGCGACGTGGTGGTGAGCATGCCGGTGGCAGCGGCGCAGGCGGCGGCGCAGGGGCACGACTTGCCCACCGAGCTGGCGCACCTGCTGGTGCACGGGCTGCTGCACCTGATGGGCCACGACCACGACATCGGCGCCCTTGCCGCCCGGCGCATGCGGGCGGCAGAGCAGCGGACCCTGGGCCGCCTGCAGATCGGTGCCCCTGGGTTGCTGGCGCGCCAGGCCCCTTTGCGTTAAGGGCGGCCCATGCAGCCTGACCGCCCCACCCGCCTGGCCGATTTGAAGCAGCGACTCGATGTGCTGCGGAGGCATCTTTGACGTCACGGTCCTGCAGCGCCGCCTCGTTGACGTCGAGCACCAGGCCGCCGATCCGGACCTGTGGCAGGACAATGCCCGGGCGATGCAGGTGGCGCAGGAGCGCGCCCAGCTGGCTCGCGACCTCGAGGGCTTCTTACGCCTAGAGCGCTACTTGGCCGACGGCGAGGCGATGGCCGAGATGGCCGAGGAGGACGCCGAGATAGGCGCCGAGGTGGACGCCGAGCTGCAACTGGCCCAGGCAGGGATCGCCGCCTTGGAGCTGCAGCGCCTGCTGGGCGGCGAGCACGACAAGCTGGGGGTGCTGCTGGGGGTCAACGCCGGCGCCGGTGGCACCGAGAGCCAGGACTGGGCGCAGATGTTGCTGCGCATGTTTTTGCGCTGGGCGGAGGGTCGCGGCTACCGCGTCGAGCTGCTCGACAGCCAGGCGGGCGAGGAGGCGGGCCTCAAAAGCGCCACCTTCGCCATCGACGGCGACTTTGCCTATGGCTACCTCAAGGGCGAGGCGGGCGTCCATCGGCTGGTACGGATAAGCCCATTCGACGCGCAAAAGCGTCGCCATACCTCTTTCGCCTCGGTGTCGGTGGCGCCGCAGGTGGACGACTCGATCACCATCGACATCCGCGACGACGATCTGCGGGTGGACACCTACCGCTCCAGCGGCGCCGGCGGACAGCACGTCAACAAGACGTCGTCGGCAATCCGACTCACCCATCTGCCAACCGGTATCGTCGTCACCTGCCAGAACGAGCGAAGCCAGATC
>JBBSTS010000171.1:0-4182 GCA_038235675.1 Myxococcota bacterium
CAGAGCACGACGACGTCGCGCGCGTCGCAAAAGGCGGCCGTGGCCGCCTGTTGCGGCGGCGTCAGCGCCATGATCCCCAGGCGCACGGCGGCCAGACGGCCGAGCTCGGTGGCCAGCGAGGAAGCGGCCGCAGCAGCGCCTACCACGGCCCAGCCAGGGTGCGGCAAACTTTGCCCAAAGCGAGCGATGCTGCTTTAATCGAGCCAATCGTTAAGGTTTGGGGAGAGCGCATGGTCTCGGTCACCATCACCGAAAAAGGCGGCAAGCCGCAGGCGCGCGAGTTCGGCCAGGCCGAGATCACCATCGGCCGGGTGCAGGGCAACGACATCGTCCTGCCGAAGAGCAACGTCAGCAAACGCCACGCACGCATCGTCGTCAACGGCGAAGCGCTGGTGATCATCGACGCCAAGAGCACCAACGGAACTTACATCAACGGCAAACGCCTGGTCAGCCCCACCGAGTTGCAGGCGGGCGAAAAGCTCTACATCGGCGACTTCATCCTCGAGCTGAGCAACCGCCCCGACGCCGCAGCCAGCCGACCGACGTCGGCGCCGAGCAGCCCTCGCAGCCCGCGCACCAAGGAGCTGGTCGACCCGCAATACGTCCAGCCCGACGCCGAAGGCGACGACGACGCAGAGTACGAAGAGGGGCCCGAGCCGCAGGACGAGGAAGAGAACCAGGGCGATGCCCAGCAGGAGGCCGTCCGCCTGGTGCAGGCGCAGCTGAGCCCTGTGGCAGCCAAGCCGGCGGTGGCCGCCCAGGCAGCGGCCGAGACGCAGATCAAACAGGCTGCCGGGGCCATCTTGCAGAACATGCGCAAAAAGGGCGAGCTGCCCGCCGGCCTCAAAGAGGAGAGTATCGTCGAGGCGGTGCTGTCGGAGAGCCTCGGCCTCGGGCCGCTCGAGCCGCTGCTTGCCGACCCGAGCATCGCCGAAATCATGGTCAACAGCGCCACGCAGGTGTTCGTCGAGCGCGCTGGGCGCCTCGAACGCAGCCGCGCCAGCTTCTCGAGCAACGCGGCCCTCGTTTCGCTCATCGAGCGCATCGCCGCCAGCGTCGGGCGCCGCGTCGACCCCAACTTCCCCATGGTCGACGCGCGCCTGCGCGACGGCTCACGTGTCAACGCGGTGATGCCGCCGCTGGCGCTGCGCGGTCCCGCCCTGACGATCCGTAAATTTTCGCGCGAGGCGATGCAGATCGACGACTTGGTGGCGCACGGCTCACTTAACGCCGACATGTCCGAGTTTTTGGAGGTCTGCGTCCAGGCGCGCAAAAACATCGTGATCAGCGGCGGCACCGGCTCCGGCAAAACCACCCTGCTCAACGTCGTCAGCTCCTTCATAGACGCCGGCGAGCGCATCGTCACCATCGAAGACGCGGCGGAGCTCAAGCTCGACCAAGAGCACGTGGTGTCGCTCGAGTCCCGGCCGGTGGGGGCCAACGGCCAAGGGGCGATCTACATCCGCGACCTGGTGCGCAACTGCCTGCGCATGCGCCCCGACCGCATCATCGTCGGCGAGTGCCGCGGCGGCGAGGCCCTGGACATGCTGCAGGCGATGAACACCGGCCACGACGGCTCCTTGACCACCGTCCACGCCAACAGCGCCCGCGATGCGCTGGCGCGCATGGAGACCATGGTGTTGATGGCTGGCATGGACCTGCCGCTCAAAGCGATCCGCGAGCAGGTGGCCAGCGCCGTCGACATCATCGTGCAGATCAGCCGCTTCGCCGACGGCTCGCGCCGCGTCGTCGGCATCTCCGAGGTGGTGGGCATGGAAGGAGAGGTGATCTCCATGCACGACCTCTTTACCTTTGAGCAGCAAGGAATTAATGCCGAGGGGCGCGTTCAGGGACGTTTCAAATCGAGCGGCATCGTCCCCAAATTCTACGAGCCCCTGCGCGCCATGGGCCTCGAGCCCAACCTCGCCATTTTTCGCCACACCTAACCGGGCGGCCCCCCTATGTCCCGCCTGCAGCTCGAGATCGCCACGCCCGCGGGCGGCAGCACGACGCTTGCCCTCGACAAGCCGCAATACACCATCGGCCGCGATCCGGCGGCGGAGATCTGCCTCGACGACCCGCGCGCCTCGCGGCAGCACGCCCGCCTGACTGCGGCACAGGACGGCTACGTCCTCACCGATGCCGGCAGCTCCAACGGCGTTCTGGTCGACGACCAGGTGCTGCGCGGCGGCATCGCCCTGAAGGTGGGGATGCGCATCGTTTTGGGCGGCAGCACCCTCACGGTGCGCCTCGCAGCCGCATCCCATGTGCCCTCCGCATCGGCGACGCCGGCAGCCGCCGCGGCGCTACCGCCCGCCAACGAGCCGCCGCGCACCAGCCGCTACGTGTTGGTGGCGATCAACGGCCCGCGTCCCGGCAGCTCGTTCGCCCTGCCTTTCGGCGCGGTGGGGGTGGGCCGCGACAGCAAAAACCTGCTCTGCGTCGATGACCCCTCCCTGTCGCGCCAGCATGCGCGCCTGGACGTCGAAGCGGGCGCCGTGCGGGTGACCGATCTGCAGAGCAGCAACGGCACCTTCATCGACGAAATCCGTTGCACCAGCAGCGAGGTGCTGCGCCCCGGCAGCCGCCTGCGCCTGGGCCAGGTCGCCTTCGACGTCGTCTCCGCCGGCGACCCGGCTGCAGTCGGCCCACAGCCAGCGCTGCTGCCGCGGCCACGCCCAGGGCAGTGGCTGGCCTGGGTGGCGCTGGCGGTGCTGAGCTTTGGCCTCACCTTCTTTGGCCTGCGCCAGCGGCTGGGGCCGAGCCCCGACTGGCGCAGCCCGGCCGAGCGCGCCGAGCAGGCGCAGCTGCAGGAGTGGATGCTCGCCGGGGAGGAGGGGCGAAAGTCCGGCGACTGGGGCAGCAGCATCGCAGCCTACCGCCAGGCTCTGCGCCTCGATCCGGTCAACGCCCAGGCGCGCGCCGGGCTGGCAGAGGGCGAGACCCAGCGGCAGGCGGCGCAGATCTTGCTGCGCGCCAAGCAGGCAATGAAGCAGGGCATGCCGCTGCAGGCGCTCAATTTGGCCGCCGCCTTTCCGGCCAGCGAGCTGACGCCGCCTATCAGCGAATTCTTTGCGCAGGCCAGCCGCACGGCCGCGTCCCAGACCCTCCAGTCCGCCGACGTCGCCTGCCGCGCCTTGAAGTGGGCCGCCTGCCAGCTGCATGCGGCGACCCTGCTGGTTTATCTGCCGCAGGAGCCCTGGGCCCAGGCCCTGGTGCAGGAGGCGGAAAACGGCCTCAGCACCGCCGGACGCCCCTACCACCACGTCGGCCTGCCCTGCGGCCAGCCGTGGCGGCAGATCCCCCAACCAGAGGTACGTGACGCCACCCTGCGCTACGCCACCGGCGACGCCGACACCGCCGCGCGCCGCCTGCAAACATTTCGCGGCTTCCCTGGCGCCGCTGCGGCGGCCGCCCGCCTGCAGGCGCTGCGGGTCGCCTGGGCCGCGGGCGAGGCGGCACGCACGCGCGGCAATCTTACGGCGGCGATGGGCTACTACGCCCGCGGCACCGAGCTCGATGCCCAGCTGATGGGCCGCAGCCCCTGCAGCGTCTGGGGCTCGCGGCTGCGGGCGCGCTTGGGCGCCGGCCGCCAGCACGCCGGCCAGCAGGCCTTCGACCGCGGCCAGTATGGCCAGGCATTTGCCGAGTGGACCCGCGCGCAGCGGGTGCTCCCCGACAGCGCCGAGGTGGCCGCGTCGCTGCAGCGCCTCGAAGAGCGTGCCGCCAGCCTGCTCGGCGACCTCTCCACCCTGCCGGCGATGGACCTGACCGCCTGCACCCGCCTGCAGACCGTTTTGGAAATGACGTTCAGCAACAGTTCGGCCCACCGCGCCGCCCTCGCCAAGCTCAAGGAGTGCCGCAACCTCACCGATGTCGGCGAATAGCCTACAAGAGGTGTGAGATAGGCTCGACCATCTGGGTGAGCAGGGCCGCGAGCAGCTCGCGCAATGGCGCCTGGACGCACTGCAAGGCCTGCTGACGCAGGGTGGCGATGGTCTGCAGCACGGCTTTGCGGGCACCGCCGTCGGCGAAGCGGGCCGTCGCCTCGGCAACCATCGCCGCGTCGGTCTCGGCCCGCGGACGGCGCAACAGCGCCAGCAGCCAAGGGCGCTCATGCGGATGCAGGGCGAGGTGCTCGACCACCAGGCAGGAGATCTTTCCCTCGCGCAGGTCGTTACC
>JBBSTS010000172.1:0-4176 GCA_038235675.1 Myxococcota bacterium
AATTGTTTGGATCGTGCTCGAGCACCAATTTTTCGTCGGGATAGAGCGGCGTCAGGTTGTCGAAAAGAATCTTTTCGCGCGATTTTTCCGGCGCCTCGAAATTGACCTTCTCGATCTTGAGCATGGCATAGTAGCGCTCCGAATCTTTGGGCGGACGGATCTGTCCACTCACCGTGTCGCCGGTGCGCAAGTTCAAGCGGCGGATCTGCGAGGGAGAAACGTAGATGTCGTCGGGGCCAGCCAGATAATTGTAATCGGGGGCACGTAAAAAGCCAAAGCCGTCGGGCAGGGTTTCGAGGACCCCCTCACAAAAAACGGTGCCGCTGTTTTCGGTATGCGCCTGCAGCAGGGCAAAGATAAGGTCCTGCTTGCGCAAGCCGGCCGCACCCTCTATCTCCAGGTCGATGGCAAATTTTGCCAGCTCTGCAGGTTTTTTCTTTTTTAGCTCATTGAGATTAATGACGCCATCTTTGCTCAACATAATCGAGGTGCCTTTGGTTCCAAGGACGCTAAGTGCGACATGAGATTTGCCGGGCAGAACGCCCGGGCATAAGTATCACTGAATTGGCAAAAATACGCTGCAGGGTCAAGGCCCATGCCAACCATCAGGCGGTGTTTTTTGGTCGCTGTCTGACAATGCCTTTTTTATCCAGCCAGTACTCCTCTCCCAGAGGCGTCGGGAGCACGCTGCCCGCCTCGACGCTCAGCTCGTGCAGCGCACAAAGCGCCGCCACCCGCCGAGCGATGCGCGTGCTGCCTTGGCCGTCGAGCAAGACCCGCTGCAGGGTCGGCAAGGCCGCCTCGCGCAGCGCCAGCGCCGTTGGCGAGAGTAGGGCCGCGCCAGCTTTGAGTTGCAGGGCCGCATGCAAAGCGTCGAGCACGGCCCATTGGACGTCGTCGCTGTGGTCGGCCAAAAAAGGCAGCAGCGCGCGCGGAAAGTCTGATGCGCCTTGCGCAGGCGCAGGCGCCGAGCTCGCTGGCGCCTTGGCGCCGCTGTTTTCGGGGGGGGTGGTGAGCTGCAACACAAGCTGCAGCTTGGCGTCGTCTTGGCGATGGGCCTGGGGGCCATAGGCCTGCAGCACTTCCAAGAAAAACCGGCTGGCGACCTCTCGCCCGACGATGCGCTCCAGGGCACGCAGAGCATAGGTGAGCTTGGACTCGCTGCGAATGTAGGCCTGCAGCGACGCCACCGCCGGTTGGCCCATGCCTACCAAGGTGTCCTCGAGCCAGCTTTTTTCCTCCTCGTCGGCGATGTGGCCCTGCGCGTTGCTGGCGAAGCGGCGCAGCAGTCCCTGCAGCGCCAGCGCGCTGCCGTCCTCGACGAGGCGCTCCATCTCACGCATGCGGACGTCGGGCTGAGCAAAAGGATTGGCGGCCAATTTGGCCATCTTGGCGATCTTGGCCGGCGACAGGGGCCCGCGGCCAAAGAAGTTGAGCAGTCCCACGGCGGTCGGACCTCCTGTTGGCTTACTTTAGAGCATCGCGCAGGGCCGCGCTGAGGCGCTGGGCAAGCTCGGTGGGGCAGGCTTTTCGTAAGGCGTCGCGGCATAGCTGCCGAGTTGTGTCATAGGTATGTGCCAGGTGTGCACACAACGAGCAAGCATGAAGGTGCTCGATGACCGCCTGACGGTCGCTGGGGCTAAGGGCTTGCTCGACAAAGTCCGCGACGATCTGGCGAAATTTTTGGCAGCTAAGCAGCGGCATAGGACACACAATAAGCTGACGGCGAAAAAAGGCAACCAGGCGCGCGCTCAGGGCGCTGGGCGCTGCTCGAAGTGTCCGGTCAGGGCGTGGCGAACGGCCAGGCGAGCACGGTGCAGGCGAGACTTCACCGTCGGGATGGTGAGGCCCAGCGCCTGCGCCACTTCTTCGGCGGTCAGCTCCTCGACGTCGCGCAGCTGCAGCACCAGGCGGTACTTTTCTGGCAGCTTGGCCATCGCGCCCTGACTGGCCTGACCCAGCTCGCGTGAGAGCACCAGCGCCTCGGGGCCACGCCTGGCGCTCCCTTCCTGCTGCCACATCGCCTGCATGTCGGGGTTGGCGCCGCCGCTGCGAAAATCGGCCAGGGCCAGCAGCGGCCGCCGACGCTCGCTGCGGCGGCGCATCAGGGCGGCATTGATGGCAATACGCGTCATCCAGGTGCGCGGCGAGCTGTCGAAGGTGAACTGCTGGAGGTTGCGAAAGACGCTGAAAAAGACTTCTTGGACCACCTCTTCGATGTCTGCCGGGTTCTCCAACAGGCCGGCCACCAGGCGATACATGCTGTCGCGACGCGCCTGAACGATGGCCTCACAGGCGGCGAAATCGCCCGCTTGGGCGCGACGAAAGTGCTCGACTTCGGCGGCGCGGGCGGCGGCGGCGGCATCCGAGATGCCTTGGTCGCTGCTGACGGAATCGACGGGCGGGACCGTCGGGACCACGACGCTGGCCGCCGGAGCCGGCGAAAGCACGGTGGCCAGCGGGAGATCTGTCGGGCCTCCCCGGCCTAGCCAGCGGGACCAGCGGCTCCTCGTCGGCTTCATGTCTAAGCGCTACCACGGACGGTCAAGATGAACAATTGCGCCGATTGGCCGCAGCCCTTGGGGCACTAGAGCCGGTTGAGGCGGCTGCGCGCCTGACGGTGCAGCTCGGCCTCGGCCGGGGTGATGCGCAACACCATCAGCAGGCCAGCTTTCAGCCCGTCGGTGGGCGTGCTGGTGCCCAGGCCATCGTAGATCTGCTTCGCCCGCCCAAGCAGGTCGCTGAGCTGCCGACGATTGTAGGCGTGGTCGGGCTCGGCCTCGATGCCGCTGCGAAAGGAAGCATAGGCTTCGGGCAGGGCACCTTGCGCCAGCTGCTCGGTGCCCTGGACATAATACATGTCGGCCAGCCGGTGGTTGATGCCGCTGAGCAGGTGCGAGTTGCCGCCGCTGATCGCGCTGGCCAGCGATTTAGCCTGCTGCAGCGCAACGATGGAGGCGCCGGCCCGCTTGACGAGGTGCGCGGCGACCCCCGTCTCGTAGGCGCTGGCAAAGTTTTCGATGCGCAGGCGCAGGGCGGCGCCAGCCTCGCTGTTGACCGCATCGAGGATGTGCAGTGCGTCGTCGATGTTGCCGGCGGTGAAGGCTCGCTGGGCGGCCCCCAGACGGCCGCTCAGCTCGACGAACTGCGGTTTGCTGGCCGCCGTCGGCGCCGCGGGCGTGCGCGGCAGAGCGATGCGGCTGCCGCCGCGAGACTGCAGGCGGACCTTGACCATGACCGCATTGACGTCTGGCCGGTCGGGATAGATCCCCTGCACCGGCGCCAGCAGACGGGTGGCCTCGTCAAACTGGCCGCCGTCGATCGCTGCCTGGGCACGCGCCACCTGCACCTCCAGCTCGCCGTCGATGTCCTGCAGCACCTTCTGCGCATCCGCTCGGAAGGTGGAGTCTAAGATCCCCTGCGCCAGGGCATGCGCCCGCGGCCAGTCGCTGCCCTGCACCGCCTGCTGCGCCTGGCTCAGCTGCGTTTGCGCCAGGCGCTCGCGCGGCAGCGCCTGCACATAGTGCTGCAGGCGCGCGTTGCGGGGCGCGACGATGGCGCCTTCGGCAAAGTGGCCGGCAGCCGCATCGAAGTCGTGGGCAGCAAACGCGGTTATCCCCAGGCCCAGCGCCACATGCAGCTGACTCTGCGCCCGCAGGCGCTGCAGGCGGTAGGCAAAGAAGCCGCAGGCGCCGACAAAGAGGCCCAGCGCCACGGCCGCAGCCGCCACGCGGGCGAAGATCTGCGGCGACAGCGGCGGCGACAGGCGACCCAGCGGCATGAGGGTCGAGACCTCTAGGGGAGGCGGCGTCGGTGGCCGGCGCCAGAGGCTGCGCAGGCCCTGCATCAGGGCGCGAGAGGCTGGCGCGGCGGCGATGACCGACGGGGGGGTGCGGCTGGCATTTTCGAAGCGGCAGCTCACCGAGCCGAAGGTGAGCTGTTGGCCGAACTGCAGCACGGCCTGCTCGATCCGACGCCCCGCCACGAAGGTGCCATTGCCCGACTGCAGGTCGCTGAGGTGGTAGGCGCCGTCGATGAAGCTCAGACGCGCGTGCTCACGGGAGAGCGACGGGTCGGCGAGGACGACGTCGTTGCGGGCGGCACGGCCGATGCGCACCTCGCTGCCGCTAAGGGCGAAAACCTGCCCCACCAGGCCCCCATCGGTCACCACCAGCT
>JBBSTS010000173.1:0-4175 GCA_038235675.1 Myxococcota bacterium
AGCGCCTGCGACAGCTGCCCGCACCGCAACGGCAGGCCGCCGGCCGCCTTTTGGCGGCGGTGCGCTGTGGGCTGGAGCAGGGGACGGCGCGTGGCGACGGTGCCGAGGCCGAGGCCTTCGCCTGGGCCACTCAGCGCGCTGCGACGTCAGCGACGGTGGCGCCATGAGCGGCGCAAGTCGGCGCCTGGCGAAGATCTATCGCGCCCTGTCGGCGACGGTGGCGCCGATGTCTTTTGCGGCGCCGGTGAGCGCGGTCTACAACCCCCTGGCCTACGCCTGGGAGCCTTTTGCTGCCTACGTCGAGCGCTACGCCCAGGGCCCCAAAGAAGTGTTGCTCGTCGGCATGAACCCGGGGCCCTTCGGCATGGCGCAGACCGGCGTGCCCTTCGGGGCGGTGCCGGCGGTGCGCGATTGGATGGGGATCGAAGCGCCGGTGGGGCAGCCGCCGCAGCTGCACCCGGCGCGCCCCATCGACGGCTTTGCCTGCCGCCGCGTCGAGGTGTCGGGCAAACGGCTGTGGGGCTGGGCGGCGACCCGCTTCGGCCCCGCGGCGGCGTTTTTCGACCGCTTCTGGGTGGTGAACCACTGCCCGCTGGTGTTCATGGCCGAAAGCGGCAAGAACCTCGTCCCCGCCGATTTACCTGCCTGTGAGCGGGCGCCGCTGCTGGCTGCCTGCGACGCAGCGCTGCGCGAGGTGGTGCAGGTGCTGCGGCCGCGCCTGGTGCTGGGGGTCGGCGCCTTCGCCGAGCTGCGCCTGCGGCAGTGCGTTGCCGACCTGCCGGTGCAGGTGGGCAAGGTCCTCCACCCCAGCCCGCAGAGCCCAGCGGCCAACCGCGGCTGGGCCGCCGTCGTCGAGCAACAGCTGGCGGCGCTGGGGGTCGAGTTGCCGGCGCTTATTCCGGCAACTCGGTGAGGTGCGCGCAGATGGCTTCGGCCGCCTGCGCGCAGCTGTGCATGGAAATGCCCACGAGGCCGCTTTCGCGCCGCCACCAGGTGCGCTGCCGGCGGGCGTAGGCCCAGGTGTCGGCGAAGATGCGCGCCGTCAGCGCCGGCAGGTCGTCGACCCCCGCCTGCAAGTAGGCGGCGCAGGCGCGGTAGCCCACCGAGCACATCGGCCGGCAGCCTGGGTCGACGACGGCGTGCAAGAGCGCCGCCACCTCCTGCAGCAGGCCCTCCTGCAGCATGGCCTCGCTACGGCGTAGGATCCGCTGGCGCAGGACGTCGCGCGGCCAGTCGAGGTAGAAAGTGGGCAGGGCGCGCCGTGGCGCCTGGGCCCGCTGTGCTGCCCGCGCCTCGCTTGCCGGCATGCCGCTGCGCAGGCAGATCTCCAAGGATCGCAGCACGTGCACCCGGCTGTTGACGTGCAGGCGCGCGGCCGTGGCGGGGTCGCGGCGCTGAAGCTCGGCAAAAATGCCCTCTCGGTCGCTCTCCCAGCGGCTCTGAAGTTTTTGCCGCAGCTGCAGGGCTGCGCCTGGATCGGCCTCCGGCAGCTGCACCAGCCCATTACACAGGGCGCGCAGGTAGAGGCCGGTGCCGCCGCAGATGAGCGCCCAGTGGCCGGCAGCGTGCAAACTTTGAAGGGCGCGCTCAGCGGCGGCGCTCCACTGCGCCGCGTCGAAGCCCTGATCCCAGGCAAGCAGGTCGAGCAGCAGGTGGGGGACTGCAGCGCGCTCGGCCGGGCGCGGCTTGCCACTGCCCAAGTCGAAGCCGCGATAGAGCTGTACCGAGTCGCAGGCCAGCACCGTCGTTTGGCCGGGCAGCTGCGCCGCGACGGCGAGGGCGACGTCGCTCTTGCCGGCGGCGGTGGGGCCGACAATTGCGAAGGGCTGCGGCTTTGCTGCTACCATGACAGGGCTCATGCCGCCTCGTTGGCGGCGATGCCAGTGCTATTTTGGGAGCCGTCGCGATGATCAGCCTGCTCAAGCGTTGCCCGACCGACACCGTCGCCGTGATGGACGCGGATTCGCCCCCTGGCCTGGCCTTTACCCGGTCGCTCGGTCGCGGTGGGATCGGCGTTCACGTCTACTCCCCCCGTCGTTTGCCGGTGACGCGGCTGTCGCGCTACTGCACGCGCTTCAGCCACTGCCCCGACCCAGAGGACTCTGAGGCCTTCTTGCCATGGCTGCAGAACGAAACCAGCCGCGGCCGCTACTCGCTGGTGGCGCCTACCTCGGACCTGATGGCCTTCTACATGGCCGAGTTCCCCGAGGTCTTCCCCGCTGCCCAGCGCCGCGCCATGCCGGGCAAAGAGCAGGTCCTCAACATGCTCTTTAAAGACCGCTTCGACGCCACCTGTCGGGCGCACGACGTCGCCGTCCCCTACACCCGTTTTCCTCTCTCGGTCGAAGAGGCGATGGCCGATGCCGACAACTACCCTTATCCGGTCATTCTCAAGCCCAAATCTCACGTCGGGGTCGGGCTGGCGCGGGGGATCGTGGTGCACGATGCCGCCGAGTTGCGGCGCGAGTACAAGGCTTACCCCACCAAGCCGCAGCAGGCGGTGATCATGCAGCGCTTCCCCGAACTGAAGTGGCCGATGATCCAGCAGTACGTTCCCGACGCGCTCAAGTCGCTCTTCTCCATCAGCGGCCTGCTCGACGGCGACGGCGAGGTGGTGGCAGTGGCCGGCAGCCGCAAGACGCTGCAGTGGCCGCCTACCCTCGGCGTCGGCGTCATCTTTGAGGGCTGGGACGAGCCGGCGGCGATGGCCGAGGGCCTGCGCTTCGTCCGCGGTGCCCTGGGACGGGGGATCTTCGAGCTCGAGTTTATCTTCGACAGACGCAGCGGCCGTTACGTGGCCATTGACCTGAACCCGCGGGCGCACGGCCACATCACCTTCGACATCGCCCGCCACAACGACCTGCCGATGCTCTGGTACGGGCTGGCGACCGGTGCGCCGCTACCTAAGCTGCCGCCGGGCAGCGGCCAGGTGCGCTGGATCCACGCGATCCCCTACCACGTCGGCCACTGGGTGGGGATGGCCGCGGGACCCAACCGCGGCGAGCGTTTGCACTCCTACGTGACCCACCTCAAGGGCCGCACCGTCGACATCATCCACGATCGTGGCGATCCGCTGCCTTCTTTGGCCCACGCCGCCTACATGCTTCGCCACCCCGGCGGACTGGTGCGACCGTTCTGGAACGAAAAAATCTCGTAGCGAGCCTTGCCGCCCGGCCAAATTCCGTTATCCCTGGTGCAAACCAAGTGGATCGAAGTTGGGCCGCGCCGCCAAAGGCGCCGGACGAGGTGATATGGAACGCGTTTTAGACTGGCTGGTCTCCTACAAATACTCCGCCATGGTGGGAATGTTGACGCTGTGTGGCGTCGGCCTGCCGCTGCCGGAAGAGGTCCCGCTGCTCTCTTCGGGGCTGCTGTGCGGTTGGGAGGAGGCGAACTTTTGGCTCGCCTCGCTCTGCTGCGCGGTGGGCATCCTGATGGGCGACTCGCTGATCTTCGGGCTGGGCCACTACCAAGGCCAGCGTTTTTTGCAGAGCCGGCCGATGCGCCTGCTGCTGCCGGCCCATCGGCATGCGCGGGTGGTGCAGTTCTTTACCTCCCACGGCGACAAGGCCTTGTTCTTCGCCCGCTTCTTTCCCGGCGTGCGCATCGGCGTCTACGCCTACGCCGGCTCCATCGGCATCAGCTGGCGTCGCTTCGTCCTGTTGGACGGCTGCGGCGTGCTGCTCTCGGCGCCCACCAGCATCTTCGTCGGCCTGGTGGCGGCGAAAAGGTTTGCCCAGAGCCGCAGCGACGCCATCGCTTACGCCACCGCCCTCTCCCACAAGGTGGGGCACTGGGTGCTCATCGGCATCGCCGTCGGCGCCCTGCTGCTGCTCTCGCTGCGGCGCTTGCAGCTGCGGCGCCGCTTCGCAAAGAGCCGGGGCGGGCGCCTGGTCGTCGCCATCGATGGCCCCGCCGGCGCCGGCAAGAGCACCGTCGCCCGCCAGGTGGCGCAGACGCTGGGCTACGCCCTGGTCGACACCGGCGCCCTCTACCGCGCCCTCACCCTGCAGGCCGAGCAGAAGCAGGTGGCGTGGGAGCAGGGTTCGGCGCTGGCCAAGTTGGCCCGCGGCCTGCGCGTGCGCTTCGTGGTGCAGGCGGATGGCAACCACGTCCTGTTGGACGACCACGACGTCACCCCCGCCATCCGCACCGCGCGCATCTCGCGCGGCGCC
>JBBSTS010000174.1:0-4131 GCA_038235675.1 Myxococcota bacterium
CACCGGCTGGTCTCCAACGCCTCCTGTACCACCAACTGTTTGGCGCCGCTGGCCAAAGTGATCGACGAGGCCTTCGGCATCGACTCGGGGATCATCACCACGGTGCATGCCTACACCAACGATCAGCGCCTGCAGGACAGCCCGCACAAGGATCCGCGGCGCAGCCGCGCCGCGGCCGAAAACATTATTCCCACCACCACCGGCGCCGCGCGCGCGGTCGGCAAAGTGCTGCCGAAGCTGGCGGGCAAGCTGGATGGGCTGGCGGTGCGCGTGCCGGTGATCTGCGGCTCCATCGTCGACCTGGTGGTGAAACTGCGGCGCGGTGCCGCGGCCGAGGCGCTCAATCTGGCGGTGCAACAGGCGGCGGCGGGCCCCCTCAAAGGGATCTTGGCCTACACCGAGGAGCCGCTGGTGTCCTCCGACATCCTCGGCAACCCGCACTCTTCCATCTTTGACGCCCTTCTGACCCAGAGCAGCGGCGATGGCTACGCGCGGCTGGTGAGCTGGTACGACAACGAATGGGGCTACTCCAACCGCTGTCTGGAGCTCATCGCGCGGCTGGCGGGGCTCTGAAGCCCCAGAGCCAAACGCCGGCCGCCAAGGCTGCGGCGCCCAGCGGCGCGCCCATGGCGCCGCAAAAGGGGCTGAGATGGCGGCCGATGGCCAGCAGCCGGCAGAGGTGCGCGGCGATGAGGTAGGCGACGACGCCGACGACGCCCCCCCCCAAGGTCCGCGCCAGGCTGTCACGCTGGCGCAGCCGCAACGCCACAGGCCAGCAGAGCAGCGCCAAAAGGCAGGCGCTCAAGGGCTGCGCCAGGCGCAGCGCCGCCTCCAGCCGATGGGGGGTGGCGTCGAAGCCGGCGCGCTCGCGGCGCGCGATGAGCCGGCGCAGCTCGCCGTAGGCGAGCAGCTGTGGGTCGCCGGTGCTGTCGAGCAGATCTTGCGGCCGCACCTGCAGCGGCAACGGATGGCGCGGCAGCATCTCGACCTCGGGACGCTCGACGAAGCGTCGCTCGACGTCCAGCAAAAACCAGCCGTCGCGATATACCAGGCTCTTGGCCTGCAGCAGTGCCACCAAGCGCCCCTCGCTGAGCCGATAAACGGTGGGGCGGCAGAAACGTGCCGTTTCGCGGTCGACCTCCGGCAGGTAGAGCAGGTGGTCACCATCCTTGTACCACGGAGCCCGCTGGCCGTGCGCCGCGCCCAGGCGCGCGTGCTGCCCCATGCCGACGTCGCGCCCCTGTTGCACCGCGCGCGGCAGCAGACCTTCGCCCGCCGCGAAACACAGCAGGGCGGCGCCGCCGACCACCGCCCCCCAGGGGAGAAATACGTGCCAGGGACCTTTGCCGCTGGCGGCGATGGCCAGCAACTCGCCGCGCCGCGACAGGGCGGCGCCACACATCAGCGTGGACAGCGCCGCGGCGACGGGAAAGTTTTGGTAGGCGACTTGGACGGTGGCGGCCCAGCATTGCTGTGCCAGGCGGGCGCTGGCTTCTGGCGAGGCAACCAGGGCACCAGCATGCTCGACGAGGGTGGTACCGACCAATAGGCCGACCAGCGCGGTCAGGCAGACCAGCAGCGACAGGGCGTATTGGCGCGCCACATAGCGGTGCAGGCGGTGGCCGCCGGCGCTCATCGCGCCATCCGTCGCAGGCGCCACAGCGACAGCAGCAACAGCCCGAGGCCGAGCAGATCGGGGAGCCAGGCGGCGAGCACCGGCGACAGCTGGCCACGGCGGGACATCAGCTCGGCGCTGCGGCCGAGGTAGTAGTAGCCCACCACCAGCCCCATGCTGAGCAGAAACCCCTGCGCCCGCGCGCCGCTGCCGGTGCGCACCGCCAAGGGCACGGCCAACAGGGCGAAGATAAGCGTCGCCAGCGGCACCGCCGCTTTGCGGTGCAGGGTCACCTGCAGTTGGCCGCGCGCGTCCACCGACAGGCCCTCGTCGCCTGCCCGGCGCCGCAGCTGCGCCAACGACAGCTCCTGTGCGGAGGTCATGTTGCGGGCCTTGTGGGCGACCAGGGCGCCGACGTCGAGGCGCTGGGTGCTGTCAACGAAGTGCACCAGGCGGTCGGCGTCGGCAGGGTCCGAGCGCCACAACAACGAGCCGGCATGCATGCTCAGCAAAAGGTCCTCGGCGCGGCTGCCGCGCCGCAGCTCGCCATGCTGCGCGACCGCCAACATCGGTCGCGATGCGTCGCGACGGTCGGCGAAGACCACCTCGTGCAGGCCGTCGGCATCGCGCCGCGCGGCGAAAAGCACCACGCCAGGCAACCATTCGGTAAACTCACCAGGCCGCAGGCCGCGGGCCAGGGCGGTCTGAGCGCCGCGCGCCATCGTCTGCCGCAGGCCGCGCACCCCCCAGGGCTCGCCGAAGCACAGGGCGGCGCCCGAAAGCAAGGCCAACGACAGGCCCAGCGCCGCCGGCACCAAAAGCAGGCGCGCCGGCGCGCAGCCCGCCGCCTGCAGGGCCAAGATCTCCTGGTCGGCGGCCCAGCGGCCGGTAGCCAGCAGGGTGGCAAACAGGGCGCTGACCGGGATCAGCACCCCCAACAGGGGCGGCATGCCATAGAGCAGGGCGGCCGCCAAATCGCCGCCCTCGACCCCCAGCCCGGTCACCGAGTCGGCCACCTTGAGCACCTGACCGCCTATCACCACCGCCATGAACAGCCCCAGCCCCACCGCAAAGGGGGCGCCAATTTCGCGCAGCTGATAGCGCCGCAGGGTGGCGCCCCTCACAGGGCCGGCACCGTCGTCGCTGCGGCGGCCCGCGCCGGACGCCGCAGGCCGCTGCCGTAGGCGGCCACCTGCGGCAGGCTCACCGGCAGGCGCCCGCCAATGGGCGCCTCGCCCAAAAGCGCCGCGGCGGCCGCCTTTTGCGACGACGCCAGATAGCCATAGGTGCACAGCGCCGTGCTCGCCTGCGGCAGGTCCTGCAGGTAGTAGGGCGACGCAAAGCTGACCACCGCCAGCGGCAGCGGACGCTCACGCTGCAGCGCCGCGACGACGTCCAGGTGGCTGCGGTTGACCACCCCGGCGAGCAGCCGCACGCCCGGCCGACACAGCTGCCGCAGCCGCGCCACCAGGTGACGGCGCTGGGCGGCGCTAGGAACCATCGGCAGACGAACCACCTGCGCGCCGGCGGCCGCCAGGCGCTCGCCGAAGGGCCCAGGCGGCGCCAACACCACCCAGTTGCCCAAATCTTCGGCACGCAGCGGCAGCAGCCCGGCGCTGTCGCGCACCAGGGTCACCGCCCGCTGGGCGATTTGGTCTTGGATCTGCTGATGCAGCGGCGTGCGCTGCAGCAGCGCCACGACCTTCTGCGGCTCGGGGGCTGTTCGCCGCTGCAGGCCGCGGCGCCACTTGGCGGTGAGGATCCGCCGCACGGAGGCGTCCAATCGCGCTTTGGGGATCTCCCCGCGCCGCACCGCCCGCAGCAGCCCCTGGTAGACCATCTCCTCGGCCCCCGGCTCCCACAGGATCATCGCCATGTCGGCGCCGGCGCGCACCGCCATCACCGCGGCGCGGGCGCTGCCGTAGGCCTGGGCGATGCCGCGCATTTCCAGCCCATCGGTCATGACGATGCCGTCGAACCCCAAACGCCGGCGCAGAAGGCCGGTGACCACCGCATGCGACAGGGTGGCGGGCAGGGCCCGGCGGTGGGTAATGCGCGGCAGGGCGATGTGCGCGGTCATGATCGCATCGAGGCCGGCGCCGATGGCGCGGCGAAAAGGCCGCAGCTCCAGACGGTCCAGCTTGGCGAGGCTGGCGTCGATGACCGGCAGGGAGAAGTGCGAATCGTTCTGGGTGTCACCGTGGCCGGGAAAATGTTTGGCGACGGCGCTGATCCCCATCTCCTGCTGGCCGCGGATGAACCACTCGCCCATGCAGCCGACCAGCTCGGGGCGCTCGCCGTAGGAGCGGATGCCGATCACCGGGTTGCGTGGGTTGGAGTTGACGTCGAGCACCGGCGCCAGGTTCATGTTGAACCCCAACAGGCGCAGCTCGCTGCCGATGCTTTGGTCGGCGGCGTAGGCCAGTTTCGGGTCGCGCGTCGCCCCCAGCGCCATGTTGCCCGGCAGCATCAGGCCGCCCTCGCGCAGGCGCACGACGTTGCCGCCCTCCTGGTCG
>JBBSTS010000175.1:0-4130 GCA_038235675.1 Myxococcota bacterium
AGGAGCTGGCGCAGATCTACGGCCGCGAGGGCAACGCCAAGGCGGCGATCGCTAGCTTGGCGGCCGCCTGCGAGTGCCACCCCAAGCCCGCTTCGCTCTTCGAGGCGATCATCGATCAGGCGCTGCGCGCCGAGCTGTGGGAGGAGGCGATCGTCTGGCTGTGGCGGGTGGTGCGCCGACCCGGGCGTCAGGACGCCAAACGGCTGGCCCACAACGACGCCCGCCTGCAGCAGATCGCCTCGCTGGCCACCGACAAGCACCCGCACCATCCAACCGTGCGCGCCGCGTTGTGCGCCCTTTCTGGCCGTGACGCCGAGCAGTTGGCGACGCTTTTGCGCCTGTCGCAGGCAGACAACGATTACCGCGAGCTGCTGCAGCCGCAGGTGGTGCAGAACTGCAGCGACACCCAGCTGTTCGACATGGCGGTGAGCCTGGCGACCACCGGTGCCCTGCCGGCCACCAAAGTCTTTTTACAGACCCTGCTGGGGCGCCACGCCGGCCCCGGCGGCATGGTGCAGGACGTCTGGGGCCTGGCCGAGCGCACCTGGCAGCGCCACGGCCAAAGCGTCGAGCTGGCGCAGTGGCGCCTGCGCTGGGCCGACGAACCCGGCGGGGTGGTCGCCGCCAGCGAGCGGCGTCGCCTCAAACTTCTGGGGCTCACCGAACTGCTCGCCGCAGCCCAGGCGCCCGAGGGCGCCGCCGCGCAGCTCTTGGCGGTATTGGTCGACGTCGACCATGCCTACGAAGCAGAAGCCTACGCCGCCTTTCTTGCTGCTGATGCGCTCAAAGAGCTCGAACATCTCGGCCGTGCCGCCGCCGCCCTCGAGCAACTGCTGCCGCCGGGCGACCCGCGCATCGGCGCCGTCTTGCGCGCGCGCGTTGAGCACGAGCTGCGCGCCCCCACCGACGCGCCGGGCAGCCAGCCCGAGTTGGCGGTGGCGCTGGCGCGGCGGCTCATCTCCCTGGGCGATCCGCACGGCAGCACCTACCTCGAGGCGGCGCTGGTGCGCGCCGGCGCCCGGCATGAGCTTCTCGACCTGCTGTTGCAGCGCGCCAACCACGGCGAGGGCGCCGGGCCCGACCTATGGGTGCGCATCGCCGGCCTGCACGTCGAAGTGCGCGACTTCAAAGAGGCGGCGCTGGCGCTGGCCAAGGTGCCGCATGCGTCGCGCAACCAGCGCTACGGCGAGCTCGAGTACGAGGTCGGCGGTGCCCTGGACGACTCCACCCTGCGCTTCGGTGGCAGCGAGCTGTGTGCTCAGCACAGCTTTGCGCCGCACGAGCGCGCCGCCTGGCTGCGTCGGGCGGCGCAGGTTCAGTGGGCCGACCGTCAGGATTTGGCAGCGGCGTGGACCCTGCTCAAAGAAGCGCACGACCTCGACCCCACCGAGCCAGGCGCAGCGCTGCGGGCTGCGGGCGACGCCGCGGCGCTGGCGCGTGCCGAGGGGCCGCTGGGTGAGGTGGCCGCCCGCGTGCCCGGCGATCCAGATCCGCGCAGCCCATCCAGCCGCCTTTTTGCCCTGCAGACGGCCATCGCCGTGCTGCCGCCGGCGCAGACGCCGGCGCTGTGGCGCCGCATGGGCGAGCTGTTGCTGCCCGAGCCGCAGGCACAGGGCGGTGCGTGCGGCGGCCGCCATTTCGCCATCCAATGCCTCGCCGTCGCCGCCTATCTGGCAGGGCCCGCGGCCGCCGATACGCTGCTGCAGGTGGCAACTTTGGCGCCGCAGCACGGGGCCGTGGACCTGCAGCTGTTGGCCCTGCGGCGCCTCTACCGCTTCGATGCGGAAGCCCATCTGGAGGCCTACGCGGCATGTTTGGAGCAGGCCGGGCGCCTCGACGCGTACTTGGCCCTGTGCATCGACTACGCCAGCGGCCAGGCCGGCGAAAAGGCGGCCACCTATTTCGAGCTGGGTGCCCGCCTGTGCGACGAGCGGCTGCAGGCGCGCGACAAAGCGCTGCACCTGTGGCAGCGCGCCATCGGCGCCTCGCCGACGCGGCCACGGTTGCAGTCGGCGCTGCGCCTGGCGCAGCAGGCGCAGGCCCACCCCACCCTCATCGCCCTGGCGTCGCAGCTGCGCGCGCAAGTGCCGCCCGACGACCAGGAATACGAGGGTCTGCAGCGCCTGCTGCTGCAATCTTACGAGGCGGTGGGCGACGCCGAGGGTGCCGTCGAAGTGCGTCGGGCGCTGGTGGCGGCGCAGCTGGCCACCCTCGAGGACCGTCAGCTGTTGGCGCAGGCGCAGATTGGCAGCGACCCAGCCTACGCTGCCAAACTTTGGGACGAGGTTGCCGAGGAGCACGCCTCAGCCGGCAACCGCAAGCCGCAGTGGGCCCAGGCGCTGCACCTGGCGGCGGTCGCCCACGCCCGCGCCGAGAAGCCGCAGCAGGCTGCCGCACGCCTGCGCCTGGCGCTGGCCGCCGGCCTCGATGACCCGCAGGCCTACCTGCTGGCGATGCAGGTTTTCGACGCCGCCACGCGGCTGCCGATCATCGGCCGCTTCATCGGCCTCGGCGGCGACGCGACCTTGCCGCCGCCGCGGCGGGCGCAGCTGCGCCTGGAGCTGGCGGCGGCCAAGCAACAGGGCGGCGATCGGCGTGCGTCGCTGGCTCTGGCGCACGAGGCGCTCGCATTGCACCCCAGCCACACGGCGGTGCTCTTCGTCGAGGGGCTGCTGCGCACCCAAGAGGACGAGGATGGCCTGATCAACCTCTACCTGCGCCAGAGCGACGCCGAGCTGTGGCCCGGTGGCCTCTACGTCGATCGCCTGCGCCGCGCCATTGAACTGGCGCGCCAGCGCGAGGCCCTCGAGGACGAGCTGCTCGCCCTTGACCGCCTCGCCAGCTTCTCTGCTGCCCGCTGCGGCAGCTCGCGCGACGCACAGGAGTCGGCCCAGTGGTTGGGCGATGCCGACCGCCGGCGGATGCTCGAGCTCTGCGGTCGCTTGGGACTGACTGGCCGCTTCGTCGAACTCTTGGCCCAGCTGCGCCAGCGCACCCATGCCCTGGACGGCACCGCGGCGCTGGCGCGGGCCGCCGCGCCCTGGTGCCTGCGCCTCGACGCCGAGCGTGCCACCGCGCTCTGCGCCGCCCGTGAGCTGCTCGAGGCCACCTTGGCCAAGCAGGAGGATGCCGAGCTTCTTGGCCTGCTCGAGCAGGTCTACGCCAAAGAAGATCGCCAGCTCGCCTTCGCCCACTACCTGCAGGGGCGCGCCCGTCGGCGTGCCGCCCAGGGCTCCCTGGGCGGGGTGGACTGGCTGCTGTTGGCGCGCAGCGCCGACCTTTTGCAGGCCCACGGCGCGCCGCAGGAGGCCTTCGGGCTCTATCAAGAGATGCAGCAGGCGCGCGGCATCCTCCCCGAGCAGGCGCTGCGATTCTGCGTCCGCCACGCCGTCCAGGAGGGCCTCTTCGATGCGGCCGTCTCCATGCTGGTGCAGCAGGCCGAGCACGTCGAAGAGGCGACGACGGCGCACGAGCAGCTGCTGATGGCGGCCAGCATCGTGCGCGATAAATTCGGCGACGAACAAAAAGAGCTGGAGCTGCTGCAGGCCGCCTACCGCAAGGCGCCACACAGCGCCCTGCTGGCGCGCCTGGTCGAGTTCACCCTGCGCCGCGGTGAGCCCCAGGCGGCGGAGGCGCTGCTGCGCGAGGTCGACCTGCGGCAGCAGCCTGAGGCGTTGCCGTCGCTACAGCTGCTGTTCGAGACCGCCCCTTCGCAGCTGGACGACGCCCTGCTCGCTCGCCTTCTGCAGGGCCTGCGCGACCACCGCGAGCATCAGGCGCTCGCCGACCTCTGCCTCTTTTTGGCCGGACGGGCGGTGGCGGAGGATCGCGAGGGCCACACCGCCTACGTCGCCGAGGCCGCGGTGCAGTATCGCGACGCCCTTTTCGACCTGCCGCGCGCCGCCAGCCTCTTCGAGCGCGCCGGCGACGCCGCCGCCGCCTACGCCATCTACAGCCAGCTGCTCAAAGACGAGGCCGCCGATCCCGCGGAGCGCGGCGGCCACGCCATGCACGCCGGGCGCCTGGCGCTCGAGCTGCAGGACGCCCAGGCAGCCGGCAGTGCCTTGGCGGTGGCTTACCGCCTGCGGCCGCAGGATCCCACCTGCCGCGAGCTGCTGCGCCAGGCGCTG
>JBBSTS010000176.1:0-4126 GCA_038235675.1 Myxococcota bacterium
AGGGCACCGCCGGGGTGCAGGCGGGCGTAGTCTTTTTTCGAGGCGCCGCGGCGGCCGGCAACGCACATCGCCAGCGCATCGCCGAGCACCAACATCGCCGTCGTGCTGGCGGTGGGCGACAGCCCTAAGGGGCAGGCCTCGGGCGCCTGGCCGATGCAAAGTACCGCGTCGCAGGCCCGTCCGAGCGGCGAGCGGGCGGCGCCGGTGATCGCCACCAGGCGCGCCCCGAGCTGTTGCAGGGGGCGCAGCAGCCGCACCACCTCGGGGCTGCGGCCGCTGTTGCTCAGCAGCAAAACGACGTCGTCGGCGGCGATGCGTCCAAGCTCGCCGTGCATCGCCTCGGCCGCATGCAGGTAGAGCGATGGGGCGCCGATGGAGGCGAAGGTGGCGGAGATTTTTTGGCCAATGAGGCCGCTTTTGCCCATCCCCGAGACGACGATGCGCCCACGACAGGTTGCCAGCCAGGTGACGACGTCGTCGAAGGCGCCGTCGAGCTGGGCGGCCGCCTGCTCGATGGCACGCAGCTCGTCGGCAAACACCTGGCGCGCCTGCGGCAAGGCCGACGGCTGCGGCGCCGGGCCGCCAGCGATGGAGCGGGATATCGACGCCATAAGATGGAGTTCCTCAGCCCCAAAGGTAGCCTACCTCGGGGCCCTCAACAAGCGTCCACCCGTCGTCGACGCCGGTGCCGTCATCGGCCGGTGCAGGCTGAGCAGACGGCCATCGCGCTGGCCTGCGGCGTAGGCCGCGGGCGCCACGCGGGCGCGCCCCAGGGCGCGCCGCTGGACGCGTGGGTGACGCCTGGCCTGGTAGGCGTCGCGGCAACCTGCGTTGCGCCGGATCAGTGCCGTCACCGCCTGCGGCGAGAGGTGCGCGGGCGCCGCGGTGGCGGGGCGGGCGGCGAGCTTGGCGCCAAAGCCCGCGACGATCCCCTGCTGATAGGAGGCCTTCCCCAAGCGGCCGCCGCGCCCGTCACGCCACTTCTCCGGGTGGCGCTGCGCCAAGGCGACCACTTGCTGCTGCAAAAAGGCGTAGACGTAGGCGGCGAACTGCACCTGGTGGGGCGCGCCGCTGATCTCCACCCGCTTGTAGGTCTGCAGGTCGGCCGCGTCGTACTGGCTAATGTACAGGACGTTGACCTCGAAAAACTCGCCGAGCAGGGCGACGATCCCCGTCTGCACCCGGTCCAGGCGCCGCCGCTTGCCGCCGAGGATGAGGTGGGCCTGCGTCGGCGCCTGCGGCTGCTCGGCGAGCTGCAGGGCATGGCGGGCGCTGATCTCCCGCACCCGCTGCATCGCCAGGGCCGCCTCGTGCTCGTTGCTGGAGCCGGCCAGCGCCAGCAGCTTGCGCACCTTGGCGTGCAGCGCCGCGTGACGCGCGTCCGGCGGCGGCGCAATCCAGCCCGGCGTCGCCGGCAGCTCGCCGCTGGCCCGCGCCGCCCAATCTGCCAGCCCCAGGCGGCGGGCAGCAGCGGCGAAGGCGACCCCGTGAGGCCTTTCTTCTTCACCCTGGTGGTGCACCCACTGATGCGCCAGCTCGTGCTTGAGGACCTCGAGCACGACGTCCCAGTCGTGCTGCTGCAGCAGTGCGAAGCTCAAGACGATGCAGCGCTGTTGGGGCTGGTAGAGGCCCCAGGCGCCGCGCAAGGCAGCCAGGCGCAGCGCCGGCGGCCGCATCGGCAGGCTGTAGGTGTAGAGGATGACCTCCACCTCACGGGCCAGCTGCCGCAGCCAGGCCCGCTGCACCTCTTCGATCGGCTCGCCCATGCCGTAGGCATAGGCCGCCGGGAGCGGGCCGCGCAACGAAAATTGACAGCCAGGGCGACAGTGGCTACCCCTAATGGTCAGGAGAAGCGCACATGGAAATCTTCATCGACTCGGCCGACCTCAAAGAAATCCGCGAGGCGGCGGCCTGGGGCATCATCGACGGTGTCACCACCAATCCGACCCTCATCAGCAAGAGCGGCCGCGATTTTCGCGGCGTCATCGAAGAGATCTGTGAGATCGTCGACGGCCCAATCAGCGCCGAATGCAACGAGCCGAGTGCCAAAGAAATGATCCCCGAGGGGCGCAACATCGCCAAGTTTCATAAAAACATCATCGTCAAGGTGCCGCTGACCGCCGAGGGCCTCAAGACCGTCAAGGTGCTCAGCAGCGAGGGGATCAAGACCAACGTCACCCTGTGCTTCTCTGCCGCCCAGGGCCTGCTGGCCGCCAAAGCCGGCGCCACCTACCTGTCGCCTTTTTTGGGGCGCATCGACGACACCGGCGCCGAAGGCATGCACCTCATCGAGGACCTGGTCACCATCTTCTCGAACTATTCGCTGCCCACCAAGGTGCTCGCCGCCAGCATCCGCTCGCCGCGCCACGTGGTGCTCGCCGCCCTCGCCGGCTCGCACGCCGGCACCATGCCCTTCAAAGTCCTCGCCCAGCTGGTGAAGCATCCCCTGACCGACGCCGGCCTGGAGCTCTTCAACGCCGACTGGAAAAACGTCCCCAAAGGCAAGTAGGCTGGTTTCGGCGGCCACGGCCGCATAGAGACCCCGCATGATCCATGCCCCGCATCCGGCCGCTGTGGCCGTGCTCATCAACGCCAAAGCCCGGCGCGTCACCCCCGCGTTCGTGCAGGCGGCACGTGCATTGGTGGGCGAGCGCCACGTCTACCTGTCGCAAACCCTCGAGCAGGCGCAGGTCCTGGCGCAGCAAATCCTTACGCGCGGCTACCCTACGGTGGTCTGCGGCGGCGGCGACGGCACCCTCTTCGCCGCCTTCGCGGCGCTGCAACGCCTGCGCGCCGGCGGCATCAAGGCGGCAATGCCGCGCCTGGCTTTTTTGAGCCTGGGAACCGGCAACGGCCTGCAGAAAGTCGTCGGCGCCACCCAGCCTGAGCTCGATCTGCGCACCCTTGCCGAGGGGCGGGCGGCGGCGACGCTGGAGGTGCCGCTGATGCGCTGGCAGGGGACCTCCTTCAGCTTCGGCGGCCTGGGCTATGATTCGCTGCTGCTGGGCGATTACACCCGCCTGCAGGCGCGCACCGACCACCCGCTGTTGCGGCCGCTCTTTCATGGCGTGTTGGGCTACTTCACCGCCCTGTTCTCGCAGACGCTCGGTAAAGCGCTGCTCCAGGCGCCGCTGATGGCCACGGTGCGCAGCCGCAGCCCCGCCACCCTCATCGACCCGCGCCGCGGCGACGTGGCGGTCGAGCTGCCGGCCGGCGAGCCGCTCTTTGCTGGCCCGGTGTCGATGATCGGCATGGGCACGACGCCCTTTTATGGCTACGGCCTGCGCATGTTTCCCTTCGCCGGCATGCGGCCAGACAAAATGCAGCTGCGCATCGCCTGCCTTTCGCCGCTGCGCGCCCTGGGGGTGCTGCCGCAGATCTGGCGCGGCAGCTACCGTCATCCCCGCGGCATCTTCGACTTCTGCGTCGCCGACGTCCAGGTACAGCTCAGCCGCCCCCACCCCTTCCAGACCTCCGGCGACGACCGCGGCAACCATCAAGATCTCGACGTCGAGATGGCTGCCGAGGGGCTGCGGTTGGTCGATTTTTATCGCGCCGAGCCGGCGCGGTGAATCTCGCCGCCCTGTGGCTGTTGGCGCAGCTGGCGGCGCCGCTTGGCGCACTGCCCCCCGAGCCGTCTCCTTTCCCCATCCCCGCGGCGCTGCTGCCCGCGGTAGACTTTTGGACCGACCTCTTTTTGCACCACGGCCATGGCGAGGTGGTCCTCCACGACCGGGACCATCCCCAGGTCGTCTGGCGGGTGCTGCAGCTGCCGCGGCGGGGCGTAGGCGCACGCGCGCCGGTGGACGAGAAGGCCGCGGCCGTCGTGGTGCGCACCCACACCGACGAGCTGCGCCGTCGGCTGCAGCGCCTCGCAACCGGCGCCATGGCGGCTGACGCCGCCGACGCGGTCCTGCTACAGGCGGCGACGGGCATGGGCAGCGCCCCGGCCAGCGCCGCCTTCTTGGTCGGCGCCGAGGGCCGCCTGCGCAGCCAACGCGGCGTCGCCGACGATTTCGCCGCCGGTCGCCGCCGCGCGGCGTTGATTTTGCCGAGCATGCGCCGGATCTTCATCCGCGCCGGGCTGCCCGCCGACCTCGCCCTGCTGCCCTTCGTCGAGTCGATG
>JBBSTS010000177.1:0-4123 GCA_038235675.1 Myxococcota bacterium
CGCCGTGGCGCCTTGAAGGCGGCCGAGCGGCGCACCGCTGCGGCCAACGGTGCCTGTGCCGCCGCCCTGGTCGAGGCCTGCGCCGATGCGGCGCGGCCCCGCCGGGTGGTGCTGTCGCCCGGCAACCGCAGCGGCGCGCTGGCGCTCGCCTTTGCCGCCTCGCCGGGGTGCGTCGTGGATGTCATCCTGGACGAGCGCCAGGCCGCCTTCTTCGCCCTCGGGCTGGCGCGCCAGAGCGGCCGCGCCGTCGTCCTGCTGTGCACCTCGGGCAGTGCCCTGGCGCACTACGCTGCCGCCGTCCTCGAGGCCCACCACGCCCAGGTGCCGCTGCTGCTGCTCAGCGCCGACAGGCCCGCCGAGCTGCATCACTGCGGCGCGCCCCAGACCGTCGAGCAGGCGCGCTTCTTCGGCCCCCACGCCACCTACGTCGCTGGGCTGCCGGCGCCGCAGACGGCGGCCGCGGCGGCGGCCTGGCGCACCCAAGGGATCCTCGCGTTGGACGCCGCCACCTGCGGGCGCGGCCCAGCGCACCTCAACGTCGCCTTCGCCGAGCCCCTCTATGCCACGACGAAGGCGGCGCCGCCGGCGGCCTGTCGCCGCGGGCTGCAGCAGCTGCATCGGGCGCCGGCTGGCGCTGCGGCGCCGGCGCTGGCGGCATGGGCCGCGGCGGCGTCGCGGCAGCGCCGGGGAATGGTGGTCTGCGGGCCGCAGGCCGAGGTGAGCGACGAGCTGGCCGAGGTGGCGGCGCGCTTGGGCTGGCCGGTGTTGGTGGAGCCCACCGTGCATGCGTCGCTGCACCACCGGTCGACCGTGGCCTGGGTGCGCCACTACGATGCCCTGCTGCGCAATCCTAAAAACGCTGCCGACGCCGCCCTGCGGCCGCGGACGGTGCTGCGCCTGGGCGCCTCGCCCACCTCCAAGGCGCTGAATCGGTGGCTGGCGCAGACGCCGCTGCCGGCGGCGGTGCAGCTCGTGGCCCTGCCGCGCTACCCCGACCCAAGCTACAGCCTGCAGCAGATGTGGGTGGGCGAGGCCTCTACGTGGCTGGCGGCGCTGGCGGCGCAGCTGCCGCCGCGGCCGTCGCGGCCGTCGCGGCCGTCGGCCTTTGCCCGTCGTTGGCAGGTGCTCGACGCGGATGCTGCTGCGGCAGCGGGCGCCTTTTGTGACGCGAATTTTTTTTCCGGCAGCGTCGCCCGCCAGCTGGTCGTCGCGCTGCCGCCCGGCAGCTGTTTGCTGGTGGGCAACAGCATGCCCATCCGCGACCTCGATGCCTTCGCACCCTGGGCGCCGCAGCTGCAGGTGCGCTGCAGCCGCGGCACCAACGGCATCGACGGCGCACTGTGCACCTTGCTCGGGACGGCGGCCGCGTCGCCGCCGTCGACGCCCGTGGTCGGACTCTTTGGCGACCTCACGTTTTTACACGACGTCGGGGCGCTGCAGCTTTCCTTGCAGCTGCAGTGCGATGCGTTGGCGGTGGTGCTCAACAACGGCGGCGGCGACATTTTTCGGCGGCTGCCGCTGCCGGTCGCGGCTGCCGAGCGTCAACGCCTTTTCGTTGCCCCGCAGCGCGCCGATTTGCGCGCCCTGTGCGCGGGGGCGGGTCTAAAATACTGGCGTGCCACCGGTGCGCAATCCTTTGCCGCCATGCTACAGGGCGCCCTGGCGGCGCGTCGCGGCGGCGGCCTGCAGGTGCTCGAGGTGATTTTAGCGCCGACCTCAGGCGAAAAAATTTAAGCCCGCCGCAAGAAAGGTAAACCGATGCAGCCCTACGTGCCCGCCGATTGGCAGCCCGTCACCCTGACGCGCCCTTTTACCGACGTCGCCTATCACAAGGCGGCCGAGGGGATCGCCAAGATCACCATCGACCGGCCGCACGTCCGCAACGCCTTTCGGCCGCAGACCATCAGCGAGCTGCAGGCGGCCTTTGCCGACGCGCACGAAGATCCGGAGATCGGTGCCATCATCCTCTGTGGTGCCGGCGACAAAGCTTTTTGCTCGGGCGGCGATCAGAAGGTGCGCCAGGAGGCCGGCTACGTCGGCGCCGATGGCGTGCCGCGCCTCAATGTTTTGGAGTTGCAGCGGCAGATCCGCACCCTTCCCAAGCCGGTGGTGGCGATGGTCGCCGGCTACGCCATTGGCGGCGGCCACGTGCTGCACTTGGTATGTGATTTGACCGTCGCCGCCGACAACGCCCGCTTTGGCCAGACGGGCCCGCGGGTGGGGAGCTTCGACGGCGGCTTCGGTGCCGGCTATCTGGCGCGCATCGTCGGCCAAAAAAAGGCGCGCGAGATTTGGTTTCTGTGCCGCCAGTACGACGCCGCTCAGGCGCTGCAGATGGGGCTGATCAACACCGTCGTGCCGCTCGCCGAGCTGGAGGCCGAGACGGTGCGCTGGTGCCGCGACATGCTGCAGCTCTCGCCGCTGGCGCTGCGCTGCCTCAAGTCGGCCCTCAACGCCGACGGCGACGGTCAGACCGGCATCCAGGAGCTCGCCGGCAACGCCACCCTGATGTTCTACATGACCGCCGAGGGGCAGGAGGGCAAACAGGCCTTTTTGCAGAAGCGCCCCCCCAACTTCAAAAAATTTCGCCGCCTGCCGTGAACCCCGCCTCGCCCGACGGCCCGCGCCGCCTCGCCGCGTGGTTTTTGGCCCTGCGGCCGCGCACCCTCCCCGCCGGACTGGTGCCGGTGGCGGTGGGCAGCACCCTGGCCGCCGGCAGCTGGACGCTGCCGCATCCAGGCCGGGCTGCGGTGGCGGCGATGTGCGCCCTGCTCATCCAGATCGCCACCAACTTTTACAACGACTACGCCGACTTCGTCCGCGGCGCCGACACCGGCGCCCGCCTGGGGCCGCGCCGCGCCACCCAACAGGGCTGGCTGCCGCCACAGCGGGTGCGTCAGGCGGCCCTCGCCACCTTCGCCGTGGCCGCCCTTTTGGGCCTGTCGCTGGTGGCCATCGGCGGCTGGCCGATCCTCGCCATCGGCGCCGCCAGCCTGGCGATGGGGCTGGCCTACACCGGCGGACCTTACCCGCTGGCCTACCACGGCCTCGGAGAGCTGTTCGTCTTCTTATTTTTCGGCCTGGTGGCGGTCGGCGGCAGCGCCTACCTGCAGACGTTGCGCTGGCCGTCGCCGCTGGTGTGGACCCTGGCCAGCAGCGTCGGCCTGCTCGCCAGCGCCATCTTGGTGGTCAACAACCTGCGCGACCGCCACACCGACGCGCGGGTCCACAAACGTACCCTGGCGGTGATCTTTGGCGCCGGGCCGGTGCGGGCGCTGTACGTCGGCATGCTCGCCCTCGCCTTCTTGCTGCCCCTCGCGGCCCTGTGCCGCGGCGCCGACCGCGGCCTGTGGGCGCTGGCGCTTAGCCTGCCGTGGGCGCTGCGCGCCGCGCTGGGCGTCTGGCGCGCCGACGGCGCTCAGCTCAACCTGTGGCTGGGGCGCACCGCGCAGCTCGAGCTGCTCTTCGGCGCCTTGTTGGTCCTCGGTGTGGGCAAGTAGGCGCCATGCTGACCGCTTCACGTTGGCCCTACAGCGGTCGCCTGCGCCGCCCGTGGCGCGACGCCCATGGGACGCTGCTACAGCGCCGCGGCCTGTGGCTGGCGCTGCGCGCCACGGACGGCGAGGTGGGCTGGGGCGAGGTGGTGGTCTGTGCCGGGTTCGGCAGTGGCTGCACCGTGCGCGAATGCGACGACGCCTGCGCGACGGTGCTGCAAGGGGCGCTGCCCGCGCCCGCTTGGGCGCCGGCGGGCGGCGACCCTTTGCAGCGGCGCGCCGCTGACCTGGCGGCCATCGCCGCCGTCCTGGACGGCTGGCAGCAGCGTGCTGGCAGGGCGCTGCCGACGGAGGCCTACGCAGGGGTCGAAATGGCGCTCTTGGACCTGCTGGCGATGCGCTGCGGTGAGAGCCTGGCCGCCCTGCTCTGTGGCGCAGGTGGCCGACCCGCAGCGCAGCTGCCCGTTCACGCCCTGGTCGACAACGCCGTGGCGGCCCAGGCGGCGGTGCAGGCCGGCGCCATCACCCTCAAGCTCAAGCTCGGGCAGCGTACCCTGGACGACGACGTCGGCCACGTCGCCGCCACCTTCGCGGCGGTGCCGCCGAGCGTGCGCCTGCGCCTGGACGCC
>JBBSTS010000178.1:0-4115 GCA_038235675.1 Myxococcota bacterium
AGGCCGTCGGCGACCTGCCGTGGGCTGGCTCCCAGCGTTCGCTGCGCCAGCACGTCGGCAAAAACCCATCCCGGCAGGCTAAGCTGGGTGGCACATTCGCCGACCGTCGCCGGCATCGCCAGCTCGGCGTGTGGCGGCAGCGCGCACAGCTTGCGCAGCACCGCGTTGACCAGGCCACGCAGAGGCCGCTGCGCGGCCGGCAACAGCTCGACCGTGGCGTGTACCGCGCCGTGCGCCGCCGTGCGCATGCAGAGGATCTGATAGGCGCCCAACAGCAGCGCGCCGTAGACCTGGGGTGGCAGCTTGGCCAACGGCTTCTTCAGCTGCCGCTGCAAAACTGCGTCTAGCCAGCGGCGATGCCGCAGACAGCCGTAGACCAATTCCGTCAGTAGGGCGCGCTCGCGGCCCGCCAGGGACGCGTTGCCCGTCGCACGCGCCAACAGGCGCTCGGCGAATGCTCCGTCTCGAACGACCCGTTCGAGCAGGGCAAGCGCCAAGCGCCGTGGTTGCGCCTCGGTGGCGACTACGCCGGTTCCACGACGGCAGCTTTTTGCTGCGCGCGGTTGGCCGCCAGCTCTGCCTCAGCCGCCTTGCGCGACAGGCGGATCTTGTCCTTCTCGACGCCGATCACCTTGACCGCCAGCTCGTCGCCCTCCTGCAACACGTCGGTTACCCGGCGCGGCTTCTTCTCGGACAGCTCGCTGATGTGCACCAGGCCATCGGTGCCGGGGTAGATCTCCACGAAGGCGCCGAAGTCGGTGATGGTGCGGACGATGCCGACGTAGATCTTGCCGATCTCCGCCTCCTGCGTCAGGTCCTTGATCATTTTGATTGCCCGGGCGCCGGCCTCGCCGTCGGTGCTGGCCACGTTGACCGTGCCGTCGTCCTCGACGTTGACCTGGCAGCCGGTGCGCGCCTGGATGTCCTTGATCACCTTGCCGCCCGGTCCGATGACGTCGCGGATGCGGTCGGTCTTGATCTTGAAGACGGTGATGCGCGGCGCATACTTGCTCATCTCGGCGCGCGGCTCGGCCAGGCACTTGGCCATCTCGCCGAGGATGTGGCGGTAGCCCGCGCAAGCCTGGGCAAGTGCCTGGCTGAGAACCTGGCGGTCCACCCCGGCGATCTTGATGTCCATCTGCAGGGCACAGATCCCCTTGGCGGTGCCGGCGACCTTGAAGTCCATGTCGCCGAGGTGATCCTCGTCGCCCAGGATGTCGGAGAGGATGACGACCTCCTCCTTCTCCTTGATCAGCCCCATGGCGATGCCGGCGCACGGCTGCACGCCGGGGATGCCGGCGTCCATCATCGCCAGCGAGCCGCCGCAGACGGTGGCCATCGACGACGAGCCATTGGACTCGGTGATGTCGCTGAGGATGCGCACGACGTAGGGGAAATTCTCGCGGCCCTTGAGCTGGGCGGCCAACGAGCGCTCCGCCAGCGCGCCGTGACCAATCTCACGCCGACCGGGGCCGCGCATAAACTTGGTCTCGCCGACGCTGTAGGGCGGGAAGTTGTAGTGCAGCATGAAGTGGCGGTAGCGCTCGCCAAGCAGGTCGTCGATCTTCTGCTCGTCACGCCGGGTACCCAAGGTGACGCTGACCATCGCCTGCGTCTCGCCGCGGGTAAACAGGGCCGAGCCATGGGCGCGTGGCAAGATGCCAGCCTCGCCGCTGATGGGACGAATGTCGGTCAGGCCACGCCCGTCGATGCGCTTCTTGGTGCGAACCAGCTTCTCGCGGACCAGGTTGTATTTCAGCTCGGAAAGGATGGCGCCGACGGCGCCGGCGCGCTCGGCAAATTCCGCCTCTGCCTTGATGCTTTCGACCACTGCTTTTTTGGCGGCATCCAAGGCGGCGTAGCGCGGCATCTTTTCAGCGATGGCGTAGGCCTTCTCGATGGGGCCCTTGGCCAAGGCGTGGACCTTGGCGATCAACGCCTCATCCCGTGCCGGCGGCGTCGGCTCGCGTTTGGCCTTGCCACAGAGGCGCTGCATCTCTTCCTGCACGTCCAAAATGGCCTGTGCCTGGGTGTGTGCGAAGAGCAGGGCCTCGACGGCATCCGCCTCGCTCATCTCCTGGCCACCACCTTCGACCATGACGATGGCGTTGCGGCTGCAGCTGACGAAGAGGTCGATGTCGGCTTTTTCACGCTCGCTGAAGGAGGGATTGATCTGCAGCTGGCCATCGAGTCGGCAGACGCGCACGCCGGCGATGGGGCCCAAAAAGGGGAGGTCGGAGAGCGACAGCGCCAGCGAGGCGCCGCACATCGCGAGGGTGTCGGCCGGATGGTCTGGGTCGGCCGAGAAGACCGTGGCGATCACCTGCGACTCGCAAGCCCAGCCCTTGCTAAAGAGCGGTCGGATCGAGCGGTCGATGAGGCGCGAGGTCAGCGTCTCGTCGTCGCGCAGCTTGCCCTCGCGCTTAAAGAAGCCGCCGGGGATCTTGCCGGCTGCCGACATTTTCTCCTGGTAGTCGACCGTCAGCGGCAGAAAGTCCATGTTCTCTTTGGGCTCTTTGGCTGCTTGCGCCGTGACCAGTACGACGGAATCGCCACTGCGCACGAGAACCGAGCCCGAGGCTTGCTTGGCGACCTTGCCGGTCTCGAATGTGAGGGTTTGGTTGCCGAGCGTGACGCTCTTGCAGACAACCTGAGAAGGTTGGTTCTTCGACATAGGATGTTTTCCTTGCGGTGGGGTCGGAGTTATTTACGCAGCCCGAGTTGTTTAATGAGGCTGCCGTAGCGCTCGACGCTTTTACGTTTGAGGTACACCAGCAGGCTTTTGCGGGCGCTGACCATCATCAACAGGCCACGCCGGCTGTGGTGGTCTTTTTTGTGGGCCTTGAAGTGGCCGGTGAGGTGATTGATCCGATGCGTTAAAAGCGCGACCTGCACCTCGGGCGAACCCGTGTCGGTGGGGTGGGTGCGAAATTTCTCAATCAGTGCAACTTTGTTTTCTTGTTCCGTCGCCATTTGTACCTCTTTCTAGCAGAAGGGTGGCGGGACTCCCCGGCGCGGTGGAGATGACCCGTAAACGCACGTCGTTCAGCCAGCCTTAACAGGCGGCCCGTCGATGCGCCGGGTTTGTCGCATTGCCGCCGGCCGTCGTCAACCGTGTGGGGCCTTCACGGATTGGCGAGGGCGGCGGCGGTCTGCGGGTCGGCAAGCAAGGGCGTGAGCGGCCGCGTCATGCGGCGGGCCCAGCAGGGGTAGACGTCGGGGGACACCCCCGGCACGTTGACCGGCTGCGTCTCGCCGGCCAAATCGTCGAAGGAGAGGCCGACGAGGGCGGCGGGCGTGCGGCGCAAGAAGCGGTGGACCCGCTCGACCCATTGCTGCGGCGTCAGCGCACCGCGGTGGCGCGGCGCAACCAGGGCACGCAAAGCGCCCACCTCTGCTTGGCGGGCGCGCAGCGCCTTGTGCAGGGCGGTGGCGTCGGGCAGGTGGCCGACCTGGCGACGCAGGTGGCAATCGGTGGCGGCGACGAAGCCGCGGATGGGCACGTGGTCGTGGGTGGTGGCGGTCACCAGGGCGGCGCGTGGGTAGGTGGCGGCGCCTTTGAAGCGGCCGTCGGCCTCTTTCTCGAAATACATGACGCGCGAGGAGAGCAGGCCCCAGCGCTTGAGGACCGCCGGCACCTCCGGTGGCACGGTGCCCAGATCTTCGCCGATCACCCGCGCCTGGTGGCGGTGGCTCTCCAGCGCGACGATCCCCAACAGGTCCTCGGTGGGGTAGCGGACGTAGGCGCCGCGGCTGGCGGGACCGCCCTTGGGCACCCAGAAGAGGCGGAAAAGTCCCAGCACATGGTCGATGCGCAGGGCGCCGCTGTGGGCGAAGGCGTGGTGCAGCAGGTTGCGCCAAAAGCGGTAGCCGTCGGCGGCCAGCTTGTGCGGCGCCATCGGCGGCAGCCCCCAGTCCTGGCCCTTGGGGGCGTAGTAGTCTGGCGGCGCACCGATGTTGACGTCGGTGACGAAGAGCTCGGGATAGACCCACGGCTCGGCGCCGCCGGGCGAGGAGCCCACCGCCAGGTCCTGATAGAGGCCGAGCGCCATGCCGCTGCGCTTGGCGACCTTGGCGGCGCGCAAGGTGCTCACCAGTGTGTGGAAGGTCGCGAC
>JBBSTS010000179.1:0-4115 GCA_038235675.1 Myxococcota bacterium
CATCGGCCACCACAAGCCTTCGAAAAGTGTCATTCAAAATATTCTCAGCTTCTTTTACTGATCCGATTGCATGAACGAGGATTTTGATACCGTGATTTCCTCGCCGCATTATGCCGTACCCGTAGGTCAATCTTTCGCCGTACAAATCATCATGATAAAGCACGGCTCTCATACTTGGGTCGATTGACTCAATGTCCCAAACAGCATCGCCGCTTAAACCCCGAGAAAAAGAAAACTTTTTCTTTTTTAGTCGGTCGCGCATAACCTGCTCAACGGTGGCAGGAGGGGATGTTGGCCAATCAAAGCGAGCAAGCTGCGCGGGTCCCATATGCGCCGAATGGTACTTGATCACTGCGTCATGAGGGCGCATAAACTGAAAGCGCCCCAATCTCTCCACGATAAAGTTGTCTGCCGATGTAATCACGACTTTTTCCTCCCGAATATAAAACCAGACGAGAAAGGCGAGCACAAAGCAGGCGCCATAATCCCAAAACCCTATCTTTTTCATTCCAAAGAACCGTCCTGGCGCGAACGAGTCAAACCACAGAAGACTCCATTTACTTACATAGGGCTACATGGACATCGTCTCGAGCGCACGAAATAATAGGACTTTCTTATAGCAAACACCTACCTTGTCAATGTACGCCCGTTGCCCGACATGGGTCTGAAGAAAAAAATGCCGGAGGTAATTGGGCGCGTCAGAAAAACAATAGGACTTCGTGACCTTTGGTCTATAAGCCCAAGGGCGGCGTTTTCTACAGAAGAGCCATGAAGGCTTCCTCGTCCAAGCACTCGACTTCCAGCTCACGCGCCTTGCTGCCCGGCGTCTCCCCCAGCACCACGTAGGTGGTGCGAGAGGAGACCGCGTTGGCCACGCGGCCGCCGCGGGCGCGGATCTGGGACTCGGCCTGCTCACGGCTCAGTCCCGACAGCGTGCCGGTGAGCACGAAGGTCTTTCCCGCCAGCGTGGGGGCCAGGTGCGCCACGGCAGCGCCGCTCGGCGCGACGCCGTGCGCCAACAGCTCGTTGAGCAGCGCACGGTTGGCCGCGCTGGCGGTGAAGGCCACCACCGCAGAGGCAACCTGTGGGCCAATCCCGTGCACCGCGAGCAGAGCCGCCTCACTCGCCGCCAACAGCGCGTCGACGCTGCCGCAGTGGTCCGCCAACACCTTGGCCACGTGCTCGCCAACGTGGCGGATCCCCAGGGCAAAGATCAGCCGCGCCAGCGGCCGTGATTTGGAGGCTTCGATGCCGGCCAGAAGCTTGTCGACGCTCTTTTGTTGCCGCCGCGGCAGGGCCAGCAGGGCGGGCGCCTGCAGGCGGTAGATGTCCACCACGCTGCGCAGGATGCCCAGCTCGAAGAGCTCTGCCACCTGCCGCTCGCCTAGGCCCTGGACGTCCATCGCCTTGCGCTGCACGAAATGCATCAGCCGCTCGCGCGCCTGGGCCGGGCAAGCCATGTTGACGCAGCGCCACATGACCTCGTCTTCCAGGCGCTGCACCGGCCCGGCACACTGCGGACAGGTGGTGGGAAAGACGTAAGGCTTCGCCGACGCCGGCCGCAGCCCCAGCTGCACCATGACGATTTCGGGGATGACGTCGCCGGCGCGCTGCACCAGCACCGTGTCGCCGACACGTACGTCCTTGCGCGCCAGCTCGTCGGCGTTGTGCAGCGTTGCGCGGCTGATGGTCACCCCGCCCACCGCCACCGGGCGCAGCAGCGCCAAAGGGTTGAGCGAGCCGGTACGGCCGACGCGCACGTCGATGGCCTCGACCACCGTCGCCTCCTGTTGCGCCGCCATCTTGTAGGCGATGGCCCAGCGCGGCGCCCGCGCGACGAACCCCAAATCCTCCTGCAGGCGATGGGCGTCCACTTTAATGACCGTGCCGTCCACCTCGTAGGCGTGCGCGTGGCGCTGCGCCACCGCCGCAACCACCGCCGCCTGCAGCGCCGCGGCGCCAGTCACCTTGACCGTGGGCAGCACCGGCAGGCCACAGCCCTTGAGCCACTGACATAGGGCGAGGTGTCCGGGCGGCTGGCTGGCACCGACGGGAATGGCGGAGAGGCCGTAGAACACCGCCCGCAGCGGTCGCTCGGCGGTGACTTTGGGGTCGAGCTGGCGCAGCGAGCCGGCCGCCGCGTTGCGCGGGTTGGCGAAGGGCGCGGCGCCCTGCGCCTGGCGGGCGCGGTTGAAGGCGGCAAATTCGGCCTTGGGTAGGTACACCTCGCCGCGCACCTCAAGCACTTCAGGCACCGCCTCGCCGCGCAGCCGCAGCGGAATGGCCGCGATGGTACGGGCGTTGGCGGTGACGTCCTCGCCGGTGCTGCCGTCGCCGCGGGTGGTCGCCAAAACCAAGTTGCCGCCACGATAGGTCAGCTCGATGCTCAGGCCGTCGACCTTGGGCTCGACGCAATAATCCAACGGCGGATCCGTCTCGCCCAACCCCAGCGCCCGCCGCAGCCGCGCGTCGAATTCGGCCAAATCCTCGGCGGTGAAAACGTTGCCCAGGCTCAACATCGGGCGCTCACGCTTGACCGAGCGCAAACCACCGCTGGGCAGCTTGGCGCCCACCCGCTGCGACGGCGACTGCGGCGTCACCCACGCTGGATGCGCCGCCTCGATCGCCAGAAGCTCGGCAAAGAGGCGGTCGTAGGCCGCGTCGCTGAGGGTCGGCTGGTCGAGCACGTAGTAAGCGTGCGCGTGCTCCTCCAGCTGCGCCTGCAGTGCCTGCAAGCGTTGACGGTCAGATTTTTCCACCGGCGGGTTAGAGCCGCGCTTCAGAGCCCACCGATCCGCCGCTGGCCGCCCGTTTGGGCGCCTTGCTGTCGCGCGATGGACTGCTCAACGTCCGGGCCACCTCTTCGACCTGGTAAAACTCGATGACGTCGCCGACCTTGATGTCGTTGTAGTTCTCTACCCCGACGCCGCAATCCGAGCCCGCGTCGACCTCGCGTGCGTCGCTCTTGAAGTGCCGCAGCGAAGTGACCTTGCCGTCGTAGACCTGGACGCTGTCGCGCAAGACGCGCACCCTGCCGGCACGCTGCGCCTTCCCTTCGGTGACCCGGCAGCCGCCGATGACGCCGACCTTGGAGACCCGGAAGAGCTCGCGCACCTCCGCTCGGCCGATGATCTTGTCGCGCGCCTCGGGCTGCAGCAGCCCCTCCATCGCACGCGTGACGTCGTCGACCGCCTCGTAAATGATTTTGTAGGTGCGCACCTGGACGTTCTCACGCTCGCTGACGATGCGCGCCTTGCTGTCGGGGCGCACCCCGAAGCCCAGGACGATGCCGCCGCTGGCCGAGGCCAACATGATGTCCGACTCGGTGATGCCGCCGGCGCCACCATAGATAACGTTGACCTTCACCTCATCGGTGGAGAGCTTCTCGAGGGCGCCGCGCACGGCCTCCACCGAGCCCTGTACGTCGGCTTTGAGCACCACCTTGAGCTCGAGGACCGCCGCGCCCTGCATGCGTTTCATCAGGTCGTCCAGCGACACCGCGGCGTTGCCAACCTGCTCGGCGCCGCGCTTCTGCGCCGCGCGATGCTCGGCCACCTGCCGCGCTGCCTCGGGGGTCTCCGCGGCGTGCAGGGTGTCGCCCGCCTCGGGAACCGCGTCGAGGCCGGTGATCTCAACGGCGGCCGAGGGGCCCGCCTCTTTGAGCTGGCGTCCCTGGTCGTCGACCATGGCGCGCAATTTGCCAGAGCAGCTGCCTACCACGACGGCGTCGCCGCGCTTCAGGGTACCCTGGCGAACCAGCACGGTCGCCACCGGGCCGCGGCCACGGTCCAGCTGTGCCTCGACCACGACGCCGACGGCGCTGCGCTGCGGATTGGCACGCAGCTCGAGCACTTCGGCCTGCAACAAAATGGCGTCCAGCAACTCTTTGACGCCGGTGCCCTTGGTTGCCGAGGTGTTGACGAACAAGGTGTCGCCACCCCAGGCCTCCGGCACCAAAGAAAACTTTGACAGCTCCTGGGTGACGCGGTCGGCGTTGGCGTCCGGACGGTCAATCTTATTGACCGCGACGATGATCGGCACGTTTGCCGCCTGGGCGTGTTTGATCGCCTCCTCGGTCTGCGGCATGACGCCGTCGTCGGCCGCCACCACCAACA
>JBBSTS010000180.1:0-4036 GCA_038235675.1 Myxococcota bacterium
ACGTCGTGCTCGCCGCCGGCCCAATTGCAGGCGAGGAGGTGCGCATCGTCGCCCACCACGGCGCGCAGGTGGTGGGCACCGCAAATGCCCGCAGTCAACCGTCGCCCACCCTGCACAGCCGCCTGCGCCTGGGTCCCTTCGGCGAGGTCGATTTCATCCCCATCAACCGCGAGGTCACCGCGCTGATGCCGACCCTTGCCGGCGGCGGCCAGGTGGTGCCGGTGGGGCTGCCCGGCGTCTACGAGGCCAGCCGCGGCAGCGACGACGCCTACCGCCTGCGTGGTGCTGAGACCACCACCGGCTGGGTTTCCCTGCGCCTGGCGCTGCGCGACCGCAGCCTGCCGCCGCAGCTGCGTGAGCTGGACCTGGCCACCTGGAACGACCCCCTCGAGCGCCAGCTGCGCCCGGCCAGCCTGCCGGTGAACCTGACCGACGACAGCCTCGTCGAGCTGCGCTGCGGCGCGCCGCCGCACGGGCCGACGGCGCTGCAGCCTGGGCGCTCGGTCTCGGTGGACTTCGCCGACCGTGACAGCTGCCACCTGGTGCTGCACCGCGAGCGCCTGGCGCCCGAGGACGGCGAGCAAACCCTGCGCCTGACCGCCAGTGTCAGCGCGGTGGACGGCACACCGCGGCCCGAGGCGCAGCTCGACCAGGTCGTGCGCCTGCGCCCGGGGCTCAAGGCGCGAACCATCTACCTCGGGGGCACTCTGGCGCCCTTCGACCGCGTCCTGGTGCGGGTCGCGGTGCTCGCCGACGACGCCCATTATAGCGTCGTGCTCGACGAAAAAGTTGGCGCGCCGCCGCTGCACTGGCCGCTCATCATGGGCACCAGCCGCGCACGTTTTTTTGCCACCACCGCTTTTCCTACCGGCCTGTTTCGTGTCGCCGACGCGGGCCACAGCGGCATCATGGGGCTCAACAGCGGCGTCCTGTTTCGTCTGGTGGGCCTCGACCGCAACGGCCGTCAGACCCTGGTGGGCCTCGAGGCGGGGATGATGTGGCTGGGGATCGCCGGCGACCAGACGCAGTCCAAGCTCGGGCAGGCGGCGTTGGTGGGCGGCATCAGCATCAGCGTCCCCATCGCCAACGTCTCGCGGCTGGCGCAGGCCTCGATCAGCCTGCACGCCTGGGCCGAATATGAGGTGTCGCGCGCCTGGCTGCACACGGGTGGCCAGCCCTGGGGCTTCGTTTTTGGTCCCAGCCTTTCGGTGGGCGACGTCGGCCTGAATTTTTGACCCCCACCTGGCTGTTTTGGGCCCCGACGGCGGCGGCCGAGGGGCTGTGGCCCGAGCTTTTGCGGCTGCTCGACGCCGAGGAGCGCCGGCGCCTAAACAGCTATGGCCACGCCGGCGCCGCGCGCGCCTACGGCCTGGGGCACGCCCTGTGTCGGCTGGCACTGAGCGCCTGCTTTCCTGCGACGGCGGCCACCGCCTGGCGCTACGCCCGTGCGCCGATGGGAAAGCCGCAGGTGCGCAGCCCGGCGCCGGCACCCTCTTTTAGCCTCAGCCACACCCACGGCGTGGTCGCCTGCGCGCTGCAGGCCGGCCCCGGGCCCGTCGGCCTGGACGTGGAAAACTACGCCCGCGCGCCGCTGAGCGATCGCCTCTGCGACCAGATTTTTACCGCCCGCGAGCGTCGCGCCCTGTCGCGCCAAGCGGCCCCTCGGCCGCAGGCCGACGCCCGCCTGGCGCTGTGGAGCGCCAAGGAAGCCTACCTCAAAGCCCTCGGCTGCGGCCTGCACGAGGCGATGCAGGGGGTGGAGATCGTGCTGCAGCAGCCGATTGCCAAGGTAAGCCGCCGTTCACGCCGCTTCGACGTCGGCGCGGGGCCGTGGAGCCTGCGGTGGGGGCGCCTGCAGCCAAGCGTCGGCTATGCCCTGGCCCGCACTTCCCCGGACGCCGCCCGCCCGCTGCAGCAGGTGGCCTGCACGCATGCCTGGTTGGCGCAGCAGATTGCGTCGATGGCGGCAGCTGGGCCATCTTCTAAAGCATGAGAAAACGGGCGTTTCGCGGGTCGTTGGCGGTGCTGTGGGGGATGTCTTTGGCGCTGTTTGGCGTCGGCACGGCGGCGGCGGCCGACAGCCCCGACCCCCCTTTTCGCATCACCGATCTGCAGGTCGCGCCGGGCACCGGCAACCAGGTGATCCTTAATTTTGCGCCGCAGCTCGTCGGCCAGGGCGATGCCATCGAGCAGCAGCTCAACACGGCCCTGCAGCAAAATGGTGCCGACCTGAGCGCCGAGGTCAATTCCCTGCTGGGGAACCTGAACCTCGGCAACTTTTCCAGCCGCAGCGCCAACGCCATGGCACTCGCCGGCCAGCAGGCCGCCACCGACGACGCCAGCGCCTTCGAGGTCGTCAGCCTCGGGGTGGGCGCCAGCGTCGGCCTCAATCCCGCCGATCCCAACCTCGTGCGGGCGGTGATCCGCGACGGCCAGCAGCGCCTGGCCGATGGCGAGGACATCGGCGTAGGCATCGGCGCCGCCGCCGCGGTGACCCTGGGGATCAACTTCAAGCGCTTTGCGCTGCCGACCCTCGGCGCTTTGAACTGGCGCCGGGTGCAGGCCTTCGTCCACGTTGGCACCTACAAACAGAGCGTCACCCTCGACGCCGATACCGCCGACGTGGCGATGACCTCCTGGGGCTTCGCCGGCCGCTATGCGCTGTTCGAGCCGGTGGCCTACGCGCCCTTCGGCTTGCTGCGCTGGGGTGGGCTGCGGTTGGGCGCGGGCTTCAACACCAGCAAGCTGACCCTCAGCGGTTCCAACACCTTGGCGTCGCAGACTCAGACCACACCAACCGTCGTTGCTGGTCGCAACCTCGAGCTCGACCTGGTCTATGGTGCCGCTTCGCGCCTGGGGGTCAAGCTTGCGGCCATGTCGATCCCACTGGAGGCGACCACCAGCATGCAGCTGGGCTATTTGCTGACTTTCTACGGCGGCGGCGGCGTGGATTTCAACTTTGGCACCACCTCTGTCGCGGCGAGCTCCAATGCGCCCATGACGCTAAGTGTGCGCGACCCGGCGAACGGCCGAACCGTGGCAGCGGGCAACCCCACGGGGATCCTGGCGCTGGCGCGGCAGCGCCACCCGACAACGGTCGACGTACGCGGCATGGTCGGGCTGCAGGTCAACCTGGGCGTCCTCGGCGTCTACGGCCAGGCGCAGGCCACCAGCAGCAAGACGGCGGGCTTCAACTGCGGCCTGCGCGGCTTTTGGTAGGGGCCGCCATCTCCGTCAGCGGCTGCAGCCGATGCGCTTGGCGTCCAGCGCCACCTCGTCCATCCACATGTCGTAGCCCGGCTGGCCGCTGTCGGCCTGGTAGATCTGCCAGCCGATCCGCATGTCGCTCAGCGGCGGCTGGGTCCACGGTTCGTTGGGGCAGCACTGCGGTGAAATTCCGGCGATGGCAATTTTCTGCACCTCGTTTCCGTCCAGATAGAGGTGCATCTGGTTGCCCTCGAGGGCGAACATCCATTCGAAGCAGGCCCAGCGGTTGGACGGCATCTTGGTCTCGTCCACCCAGCCGCCGTTTCGCGGCTCGGCGGCGTGGGCGTACTGGTCGTTGCCGAAGTAGTTGGCCATCAGGTGGGTGAACTGGCCGCCGTAGCGCACCAGGGTGGGCGTCGTGGCGCCGGGCAGGTTGCCGCTGCCTTCGAAGAGGGTCCAGTGCATCTGTGGCAGGGCGCCGGCGCTGGCGAAGTAGACGAAGGCACGCCCCCACAGCACGCCCCCCGACAGCGGCAGTCCGCTGACGGGGGTCACCACGCCTTGGGCATAGCCCTGGTTGCCGACGTGGACGTGCACCGACTGACGTCCGCGCGCCGCACGTGCGTCGTCGAGCAGGACGGTGGAGCCGGCGCCAGAGAGGACCGTCTTCCACTGCGCGGCGGCGGGGGCGCTGCCCACCGCCCCCTCTTCGAAGCTGTCGCACAGCGTCGTGCCGGCGGCGGCGCAGCGGGGCTCGCCGAAGTAGGCGTTGGCGTCGTCGCTGGACGGTGCCGTCGGGGCTGCCGCTGTCGCTGGCGCTGGCGCCGGA
>JBBSTS010000181.1:0-3981 GCA_038235675.1 Myxococcota bacterium
GAGGCCTACGAAGGGCAAGTTTTGGCGCGGGCGCCAGCCGGCGGCGACGCCGCCGAGCAGATGCGCGCCGCTATTTATGGCCTCCTCCAAGGACGACGGCCGCGGGCGTGGGAGCAGCTGCAACGCGTCGAGGTGCAGCCCGGCTGCGAGCTCGCTGGCGAGCGCCTCGACCTGCTCTCGGCGCTGGCGGCCGCGGGGCTCGATGTTCGGCTTTGCCTGCTCGATCCCGGCGACGCCAGCTGCGTGCCGCCGGCGCCGCGGACGCTGGCCCTGAGCTTCGCCGAGGCCCAGGCACGCTACGTCGAGGCGCGCGGCCACGCCAACCTGCAGGTCACCTTCGACGACCGCCGCGGCAGCGGGCCGCTGGCGCCCCTGCGGGCGGCGCTGTACGGCGGCCAGCCCGCCTGCCCGGCGGCGACGGGCGGCGCAGGGGCACCGCTGCGGCTGATCGAGGCGTCGCCTGGTGCCGCCCAGCTGCAGGCGGCCATCGCCTGCACGCAGGCGGCGCTGCAGCGCGGCCTCCCTACTCAGGCGGTGGCGCTGGTGGTGCCGCGCGTGCAGGAGGTGGCGCCCCTGTTGTTGGCCGCGGCGGCGGCGGGGCTGCCGCTGCGGGCGCCCGGCGCGATCACGCCCGCGGTGTGCGTGCCCGCCTTGGCCGCAGCCCTCGAGCTGGGCGGCCGTACCGTCTCGTTGGCCATGCTCGCCGACGTCTGGGAGGGCCTGGGGGTGCCGCTCGATGGGGTATCGCCGGCGCAGCTGGCGGCGCTTTTGGGACGTTTGGAGGGCCAGGCCGTCCTCTGGACGCAGTTGCCCGAGCAGCTGCGCGCCGCGGGCCTGTCGATCGACGTTGGCAGGGCGCTGCAAAGCGCCCTGGCGCCGCTGCGCGAGGTGCCCGAGAACGGCACGCTGCAGGCGTTTTTGCTGCCCCTGCGGCGGCTCCTCGACCGCCGCCTGGCGGCGTGCGCCGCCTGCTCGGCCGCCGACGCGCCGTCTTGTTCGCCGTCGCTGCAGGGTGAGGCGGCGACGGCGGCCGCCTGTGCAGCGCTGCAGGATGCGGCGCGCGCGGTCGCCCGCCTGCCGCTGCCGGCGGCGCCGTGGCGCCGCAGCGAGGTGGCCAGCTGGCTGCGTGGGACGCTGAGCACGGCGCTGCCGAATGCCGCGGACCCATCGGCGCTGGCCGTTGGGGTCCTGTCGCTCGAGCAGGCGGTGGGCGGGCGCTACGCCCACCTGGTGTGGGTCGGCTGCCCTTACGCTGCCTTTCCCCGCACGCCATCGCCGGCGCTTCTGCTCGACGACGCTGGCCGCGCCCAGTTGCAGCAGCTGTTGGGGGTGCGGGCCCTGGCGCGCGGGGGCCTCGCCCCCGGCGCCCGCGACCTGTGGCTGGTCGCCGAGCTGCTCGCCGGCGTCGAGGCGAGCCTCGACGTCGTCGTCGTGCGCGAGCACGCCGAAGATGGCCTCGCCGACAACGCTTGGGCGGCGTCCCTTGCGGCCGCCGTCGATGGCCACGTCTGGTCCGCTCCCAGCGCCGCGACGCAGGCGCTGCAGCCCGCGTCGGCACAGTCTGCCTCGGTGCAGCGGCGGCTGCAGGTGGCGCAGTGCAGCGCCGCTGGCGAGGCGCGCTTTGCGGCGCCGCTGCTGCCACAGCTGCGCGCCGGGCTGGAGGCGCTGTTGCACAGTCCCTCGCGCCTCGACGCGCTGGGCATGTGCGCCTACCGCTACTTCGCCGCCAGCGCCCTGGGGTTGGCGGAGCCGTCGCAAGTGGCCATGGGTGTAACCCCCAAGGAGCGCGGCAGTGCCGCCCACGCGGCCCTCTGTGGCCTCTACCGCGCTCATTTCCATGGCTCGGCCCTGGCCGCCGTCGACCAGCCGCCCGCCGAGACCCTGGCGCAGGCCGCCGCCTGGGTCGAGGCGCACGCCACGGCGCTGTTTGCCCCCATCCCCGTGCATCCCCTGCTGCGGCCGGCGCTGCTGCAGGGGGCGCAACAGGCCGTGGCCCAGGTGCTGGCGGCCGATTTGGCGGCGTCGCCGCGGGCGCAGCCGCTGGCGCTGGAGTATCGCTTCGATGAGCGTCCCAGCCGCGACGGCAGCGCCAGCGGCGCGGCGCTGCAGCTGCAGGTGCCGCTGCCGGGGGCGGCGCCGCTGGCGCTGAAGGTGCGCGGCAGCATCGACCGCGTCGACCGCTGCGGCACGCAGCTGCGGGTGATCGACTACAAGAGCAGCATTCAAAAGCGCGGTCCCGGCCGCCACTTTCAGCTGGCGCTGTATGCCGCGGTGGCGCTGCGCGACTGGCGTGCCGGCGCCTGCGACGTCAGCGCCAGCTGGTGGGACCTCGGCAGCGGCAAAATCGTGCCGGCGGCGGAACTCGGTGGCGAGCCGTCGACGGTGCAGGCGCGCCTGTGGGGGCCGCTGGCCGCGCGCCTCGGGCAGGTGGTGGGCGGCAGGCTGGATCCCGACCCCGATCCGGCCTACGCGCAGCTCTGTCAGAACTGTTCCTACCGCGGCCTGTGCCGCTACCGCGCGCCGGTGGGCGACGAGACACAGGAGGAAGAAGTTGGCTGAGGCGACCCGTCCCCACCTGCTGCGCGCCAGCGCTGGCACCGGCAAAACCTTTCAGCTGGTGCGCATGTACACCGAGATGGTGGTCGAGCAAGGCCTGCGGCCGGCGCAGATCGTTGCCATTACTTTCACGCGCAAGGCGACCGCCGAGCTGCGCCAGCGGATCCGCCAGAGCCTGGTGGCCGCGGGCCAGGACGCCGAGCTGCTGGCCGAGCTGCAGCGGGCGGCGCCGGTCAATTTCCATGGCCTGTGTCTGCGCCTGTGGGAAGAGCTGCAGCCGCAGGACGAGGCGGCCCCGATCATCTTGGGCGATGCGGGCGAGGAGCAGGAACTTTTTTTCGAGGCCTGCGAAGTCGCCTGGTTGCACGGCTCCGAGGCCGAGGCGGGCGAAGTGGGCGCGGCGGTGCGCGGCGCCGCGCCCTGCTTCGAGCTGCACGCCCGCCTTCCGAGCGACCTGTTTGCCGCCTTTGCCCGCGCGCGCGAGGAGGGGCGCGTGCCGTCGGCCGATCTGTTCGCTGCCTGCGACGAGAAGGGGGCGCAGCGACGCGCCGAGCTGCAGCTGCAGGAGGTGCTCGACGACCTCTTGGGCTTCGCCGCCGAGCTGGCGGCAAAAAACGCCGCCAGCGACCAGAAACTGCGCGCCAAGCTGGCCACCTTTTTTGCCGCCCGAGAGGCCATCGCCGCGACGCAGGCTGAAGATGCGCCGCTGCAGCTGGGCCGTGCGCTCAAACAGTTGGGCCGCGCCGGCCGCCTGGGGAGCATCGTCAGCGCGCCGGCGCGCGAAGCGCTGCTTCAGGCCCTCGACGCGGCCTTTGCCGAGCGCCACTGTGCGCGCTTGCGGCCGGCTCTGTGTACCCTGGGGGCGGCAGCCTGGGAAGAATACGGCCGCCTCAAGGCGGCGCGCGGCGCGGTCGATTTTGCCGACATCATCGAGCGCCTGGTGCACCGCCTGGAGCAGGACGTGACGGCGCGCCAGCAGATCTGCGGCCGCACCCGGGCGGTTCTGGTGGACGAGGCTCAGGACACCAATCCGCTGCAACGTCGCCTCATCGCCCTGCTCGCCGGCATGGCGGCGCCTGCGTCCTCGACAGGGGCGCGACAGCTGCTGGCGTCGTCGCCGCCGGCGCCTTCGACGCCGGCACACTTGGTGGTCGTCGGCGACGCCAAGCAAGCCATCTATACCTTTCGCGGTGCCGACCCCCAGAGCTTTTCGGCCTTTGCCGAGTTGGTGCGACAGCGCCAGGGAACGGAGGCGCAGCTGTCGGTGAGCCGGCGCTCGCAGCCGGCGCTCATCGTCGGCATCAACCACCTCGGCGCCCACCTTTTCGGGGCCGCCTACGAGCCCCTGGCGCCGCTGGAGCCCGACGCAGCGCCGACGGGCGCCGCGATGTTTTGGCTCAGTGCCGCGGCCGACGATCCGACGGC
>JBBSTS010000182.1:0-3973 GCA_038235675.1 Myxococcota bacterium
AAGAACCCTTCCTGCTCAGCTGTTAGCGCCCGTAGGCGAAACGTATGTCCTTGGCGTCTTTTCACTTTGTTTTTTGCTCTTCGACATAGGTACACGATGTTGCTGTTAGACCTGAGCATGATAGTCACTATGCAGGCGGCAGCAACCTAAATTCATCTAAATCGACGGGCTCACCCCATAGCTGAAGCAAGGGGCTTGCGCCCTCTGATTGGTCAAAAAATAGCCTATTTCTGCGCCAGCGACGCGGCCGCCCCCGGCTGCAACGACGCCTTGGTGGTCGCCGGCGCACCGCAGGGCGAGATTTTGGTCATGCACGGTTTCTGTTTCCAGGGCCGCTGGGTCGAGCCCTGGGGCTTTAGCTGGAGCCCCGACGGCAGCCTGTTGGCGACGCAATCTGGCGATGGGACGCTCTGTCTGCGCGCCACGAACAGCGGCGCCCCCATGGTGGCCTTCAGCGACCCCATCATCATGCTGCAAGCACTGCTGTGGAGCCCCGAGGGCAGCTTGCTGCTGATGCCTGCGCTCGCGGAGCCCGCCCTGCTCTGCCACGCTCGCGGGCCGCAAAAAGGGCGGGCCACGCGCTGCGCGCCGCAGCTTGGCATGGTAAATTGGGTCGTTGGGGCGGGCGCTCGATGGCGCCCTCGCCTGCCTCGCCTCACCGGCAGAGGTGGGCCAACCGTCGCCAGCCAGCACGCCGTGGGCCTATGCACAGGCCGCCTTCAGTCCCGACGGAAAAGCTTTGGCCTACAGCGATCATCGCCTGTTCGTTGTCACATTCGAGCCTCCCTGGGAGGCGACGGCGGACGGCTCGCTGCCCAGGCGAGCGGACTTAGTGGATGCGGGGCGCGAGCGGCATGGCCATAAGGATCCGTGCCTCGACGTCGATTAGCTCGGCCAGGCGGGTGGCGACCGCCGGCGGCGACAAGTAGCGCCGCGCCCAACGCACGAACAGCTGCGCGTGCCCCGCCTCGCGGGCGCACAAATCGGCATAAAATTGGCCCAATTCCGCGAGCTCGGCGCGCAGGGGCGCGGGCGCGCTCGGGGCCGCCTGCGTCAGCGCCCTACCCAACAGGCCCAGGCGCTCACAGGAGCGCGCCTCGACCAGCGCGCCCACCAGCAGCCGATCCATAAAATGCTCTTGCTGGCCGTGGCGCAGCAACTTGCGCAGCGCATTGACGTAGGGGTCGCCCGGATCGTGGGCCAGGGTTTTACCACGCGCCACCACCCGCCGGTGCACCTGCCGAAAATGGCGCAGCTCCTCAGCCGCCAGCCCGGCGGCCTGGCGAACCAGCACGGTGTGTTGCGGGTAGCTGTTGATAAGGCTCAGCGCCGCAACCGCGGCCTTTTTTTCGCAGTGGGCATGGTCACACAGCACCGCGTCCATGTCGGTCAAACACAACGGCGCCCACTCGGGCGACGTCTCTACCGCCAACAGCTCGTCCATGCGACGATCTAAAGGCTGCGGCCCAGGCAAACAAGCCCCTGGCGGCCACTATTGTCTGGCGGGCGCGACGCCGATGCCGGGCGCTGAGGCTGCTTGCACCCGACCCCAGTGGGTGCCAGCTTGTTGAGATGAAAATCAAAGCCCTTGCCGCCATGCAGGCCGCCGCGCCACTTCAGCCCTACTCCGTCGAGCGCCGGGAGGTAGGCCCCCACGACGTGCGCATCGAGATCCTCTACTGTGGGATCTGCCACTCCGACCTCCATCAGGTGCACGACGACTGGAAGGGGGGGATCTACCCCATGGTGCCGGGGCACGAAATCATCGGTCGAGTCGCCGAGGTGGGCGCGTCGGTCCACCGCTTCCAAACTGGCATGCTGACTGGCGTGGGGTGTCTGGTTGATTCTTGCCGCAGCTGTGGCCCCTGTCAGCAGCACGAGGAGCAGTACTGCGTCAGCGGCTGTGTGATGACCTACAACAGCTACGAGCGCGACAGCAAAACGCCCACCTTTGGCGGCTACTCCAAGCAGGTGGTCGTCGACGAGCGCTACGTCCTGCAGGTGAGCGACAAACTCGAGCTCAGTGCCGTGGCGCCGCTGCTGTGCGCGGGGATCACCACGTTCTCGCCGCTCAAGCGCTTCGCCACCAAGCCCAAGAGCCGCATCGGGGTGATGGGACTAGGAGGATTGGGGCATATGGCGGTAAAAATCGCGGCCGCCATGGGCCACGAGGTCTGCATGCTGAGCACCTCCGCCAAGAAGGCCGCCGACGCCAAGCGGCTGGGGGCGCACGATTTCGTCCTCACCACTGACGCCGATGCCGAGCGCCGCCTACGGCGGCGATTCGACCTCATCCTCAACACCGTCTCGGCCCCCCACGACGTGGGCGCGGCGTTGAACTACTTGGACCTGCACGGGACGATGGTGATCTTGGGCGCGCCGCCGCACGGCACCCAGCTGCATCCGGGGGCCCTCATCGGCGGCGCCACCCAAGTTGCTGGCTCGCTCGTTGGCGGCATCAAACAGACGCAAGAGATGCTGGATTTCTGTGCCGCCCATCATCTCACCGCCGACGTGGAGCTTTGCGGTGCAGACGAAGTGAACACCGCCTTCGCCCGGCTGCGAAAGAATGACGTAAAATACCGCTTCGTCATCGATATGCAGACGCTTAATTAAATGTCGTCGCCGGCGGGGATGCGCGGTGCGTGCGGGACATCATCAGCCGCACAACCTGCAGCGCCGCCGGCGTCATGCCGCTGATGCGGCTGGCCTGGGCGAGGCTGGCCGGGCGCACCTGGAGCAGTTTTTCCTGCATCTCCCGCGACAGGCCGCTCTGGTCGCGGTAGGGCAAATCGGCCGGCAAGGCGAGCTTCTCCATCTTGCGCAGGCGCTCGATGTCGCGCTGCTCGCGGACGATGTAGCCGGCGTATTTAATCGCATCTTCCACCTCGGTCCGGCTGGCGGTGGGCGTTTGCGCCAGCATCTCGGCCCCCGGATGGCCGCCGGCGTGCAGCCCCTGCTGCAGCGCCGCCAAGCAGAGCTCGGGGCTGCGCAGCAGGTCGGCGAGGCTGCCGTGGCCGGCAAGTGCTGCGCTGCCGAAGGCGCGCGCCGACGTCTGTGTCAGCAGGTCGTGCAGCCTCTGGCGCTGTGCCGCGCGCGCCGCGGCGCGGCTGCCGCGGGCCGCATCGATAAGGCCCCAATCCAGGGCCTGCGCAAACAGCCGCGCCTCGGCGTTTCCCTCGCGCAAATTAAGGCGGAACTCGGCCCGCGAGGGAAAAATGCGGTAGGGCTCGTCGACGCCGCGGGTGACCAGGTCATCGATCATCACCCCGATGTAAGCTTGGTCGCGCCGCAAAATTGCCGCCGGCTGCTGACGCATGTAACGCACGGCGTTTAGGCCGGCCATGAGCCCCTGCGCCGCCGCCTCCTCGTAACCGCTGGTGCCGTTGATCTGGCCGGCTAAAAAAAGTCCCGGCACCGCTTTGGCCATCAGCGAGGCCTGTAGCTGGGTGGGGGGCAAATAATCGTATTCGACCGCATAGCCGAGCTGGACGACCTCGACCTTTTGCAGGCCGGGAATGGTGCGCAAAAAGGCCTGCTGCGCCGCCGCCGGTAGGGAAGTCGACAGGCCGTTGGGGTAGACCCAGGTGGTGTCCAGACCCTCGGGCTCGAGATAAATTAAATGCGCTGGTTTGGCGGCAAAACGCACCACCTTGTCTTCGAGCGACGGGCAATAGCGCGGCCCGGTGCCCCGCACCTGACCGCCGTAGAGGGCCGAGAGGTGGAGGTTGTCGCGCACCACCGCATGCGTCGCGGCGTTGGTGTGGGTGATGAAGCAGGGGCGCTGCGGCAGCGTTGCCCCGCCCGGATCGAAACCGAAGCGCGGCATCGGGTCGTCGCCGTCTTGGCGCTCGCAGGCGGCCCAGTCGATGCTGGCGGCCTCCAGGCGCGGCGTCGTGCCGGTCTTGAAGCGCCCCAGCTGCAGGCCCAGCCGCCGCAGGGCCGCCGACAACGCGTGGGGGGCGACGTCGCC
>JBBSTS010000183.1:0-3928 GCA_038235675.1 Myxococcota bacterium
GGGGCGCTTTTTGCAGGCCAGCATCAAGCTGCAGCGCTTCACCCAGGTGTCACCGCAGGTGCAGCGCCTGCGGGTCGCCTACCGCCGCCAAAACATGGCGCCCTTCGTCCACGACGTCGTCGCCCTGCGCAAAAACCTCGTGTTGCATGCGCTGCCAAAAGAGGATGGCCGCAACAAGGTGGTGATGCTGGCGGACAAGGCCGCCGAGGGCGAGGAGGAGCCGGCGCGGCGCGCCGGCAACCAGCGGCTGCGACAGAGTGAGGAGCCGGGGGCGCGCACGGTCAAATGGGTGGGCGACGACCCGAACGGCGACGAGCTGATCTACGACCTGCAGGTGCGCGAGGTCGGCGGCTCCACGTGGCGCGTGCTGGCGACGCAGCTGCGCGAGCCCTTTTTCGTCCTGCAGCCCGGCCAGCTGGCCGACGGCAGCTACGTCTTTCGCGTCTTCGCCAGCGACGCGCCCAGCAATCCGCTGGGGCTCGAGCGCCAGGACCAGCGCGACAGCCGCGCAGTGCTGGTGGACAACACGGCGCCAGAGTTTGCCGGCCTGCAGATCAAGCGGAAGCAAGGCCACCTGCGCCTGCATGCCCGGGTGGCCGACGCCGCCGGCGGCCTCACCTCGTTGACCATGGCGCTCGACGGCGCCCTGCCGCGCGACGTGCTGCCGGTGGACCAGGTGGTAGACGGGCCGCAGGAGGAGCTCGACGTGCCCCTGCGCGACCTTGCTGCCGGGCCCCACGTCCTCAACCTGCGTGCCGTGGACGATGCCGACAACGTCGGCACCGCGCGCCTGAGCTTTACGGCGCCGTAGTGCCCCGTCTCACAAAACTTTGCACCATCCTCGCGGCGCTTGACGTCCAGGACTGCGTTGCTCCTCCTCGCCATATCAATGATATGCCTCGTCGTCGCGCCTTGCCCCGGACGCCAAGCCCTCGCGAGGCTGACGCAAAGTTCTGTGAGACGGGGCACTAGCCGCATGCGCCAGGAAGACCAGGAGCGCATCCTTACTGCCCTGCACCGCCAGGTGATGACGGAGGTGGTGGCGCAGACGCAGGGGCGTGCCCCCACCGACCGCTGGCCACTCGACGAGGTACTGGCGCAAAGCGTCTACCACGAGCGCCAGCGGCGCACCCAGGCGCCGTCGCCGGGCCGTTTTTTCACCCCGGGCTCGCTACACCTGTGGCACGGCGCCGAGCGCGCGCGGCGGGCCAATGAGGCTTTTTGGGGCCACGTCGCCAGTCGCTTGGGCCACGCCGGCCAGCTCGAGCAGGTAAGCCTGCTGTCGCAGGTGGTGCACCGCTACGCCTTCGACGTCTGCGGCAACTTCGACGCGCGGGTCTACGCCCTGGCGCGGCAGCTGGTGCCGCCGGCGTTGGGCGCGCTGCTCGGCGCCTCTTCGCCGCAGCGCCTGTGGCAGCACCTTGGCGAAGGTGCGAGCCTGCAGGAGGCCGTGGCGGTGCAGGGGCCCAGCGAGCACGTTCGCCGCCTGCACGAGGTGGGGACGGTCATCTTGGCCCCCACCCATGCCAGCAATTTGGACGCGGTGGTGCTGGCTTTCGCCAGCCTGCAGATGGGCCTGCCACCCTTCATCTATGGCGCCGCCCGCGACCTCTTCGACAACCGCCTCATCGGCTATTTTCTCCACAACCTTGGCGCCTACACCATAGACCGCCGCAACGACGATCCGCTTTACCGCCGCGTCCTGCGCGAGTACGCCGCGCGCACCCTGGAGTGCGGCTACCATAATTTATTTTTCCCTGGCGGTTCGCGCTCGCGCTCCGGCGCTGCCGAGCGCCACCTCAAGCTGGGCCTTGCCGGCAGCGCCATCGGCGCCTACGTGCACAACCTGCAGCGCCAAGCGCCGCGTCCGAAGCTTTTCATCGTGCCGGTGACCCTCTCCTACCAGCTGGTGCTCGAGGCCGAGACGTTGGTGGCCGACTTTCTCGCCGAGGAAGGTAAGTCACGCTACATCATTACCGACGATGAATTTTCTCGCCCGCGTCGGGTCTTCTCTTTTCTGAGCCAGCTCTTCGCCCTCGACTCACACATCTACGTCACCTTCGGACGGGGCCTCGACCCCTTCGGCAACCCCGTCGACGATGCGGGAGAAAGCCTTGACCCGCGCGGCCGCCGGATCGACTGCAGCCGCTACGTCGCGCGCGGCGACGGCTACGCCTGCGAGCCGCGGCGCGATGCGGAGTACAGCCGCGACCTCGGTGCCGCCCTGGTCGCCGCCTACGCCCGCGACCACGTCGTTCAGGCCACCCAGCTGCTGGCGCGGGCCGTCTTCACCCTCATGCGCCTGGCCAGCCCGCAGGTGGACCTGATGCGCCTGATCCGCGTCGGCGGCGGGCCGGTGGAAAGCTTGGGGCTGCGCGAGGTCTACGCCCAGGTGCGCCAGCTGCTGCTCGTACTGCGGGCCCTGGCACAAAACGGCCGCCTACGCCTATCGCCGCAGGTACAAGTGGGCAACGTCGAGGAGCTGGTCAGCGATGGCCTACACCACTTCGGCCTCTACCACCGCCGCCCCGCCGTGGTTCGCCGTGGCGACCGCCTGATCCCACAGGACCGCGGCCTGCTCTTCTTCTATCAAAACCGCCTGGAGGGCTACGGCCTCGAGGCTCACAGCGGCCTGCCGCCCACCCTCACCGCCGACCACCGCTTTTTGGCCGGAGCCCAGGGTGGTTGAGCACACCACCAAGCCCCGCGTCGCCCTGCTTGGCTGCGGCGCCATGGGCCAGCGCCTGGCGCCCCTTTTCGCCGCCGCCGAGGTGTCGCTGTGGGGCCGTCGCCGGCCGCCGACCCTGCCGCCGGCGCTCGCCCAGCTGCGCTGGTGCGAAGACGTCGCCGACGCCTGCGCCGCCGCCGACGCGGTGGTCTTCGCCCTCCCCATCGCCGCCTTGCGCCAGGTGGCGCGCGCCTACGGTGCGGTGGCGCGCGGCGACCAGCAGGTGTTTTACGTCGCCCGCGGCGTCGAGCCCGATTTTATTCTGCCGCATCAGGTGCTCCGGCAGGAGACCTGCACCCGCCAGCTTGCGGTCTTGGGCGGCAGCCTGAGGTCGCTTATCGCCGCGCCCGAGCCGCCCAGCGCCTTGTTGGTGGGCTCGCGCTACCCGGGCCCGGCACAAAGCCTGCGTGCCTGGACGCAGGCGCTGGGGGTGCAGATCACCGCCAGTGCCGATCTGGTGGGCATCGAAGTGGCCGGTGCCCTTGAGCCGGTCACCGCCCTTGCCATCGGCATGGCCGAGGCCCTGCAGCTGGGTGCCAGCGTCCGTGGACTGTTGCAGACCCGTGGCCTGGCTGAAGCGGCGCGCCTGGCCGAGGCGCTAGGCGGCGCCGGCAACACTTTCGCCCTGTTGGCCGGTATGGGCTCGCTCGTGCTGCCGCCCGACTGGCAACAGGAGGCCCACGTGCAGCTGGGGCTGGCGCTGGGCGCCGGCCAGCCGCAACCTGCGGCGCTTGATGCACCGACCGACGCGCCAGCACACCTCGACGGCCTGCGCACCGCTGCGGCGCTGCCGGCGGTGGCCCGCGCCCACCACCTGCAGCTGCCGCTGATGGAGGCCGTCGCGGCGGTGCTGGCAGGCACGCAGACGCCGGCCACTGCCCTGCGTACGGTTCTGCAACGTGGCCTGCAGGTGGGCGAGCCCTAGCAGGCCGATCGCTTGAGGCGATGTATCACTATGAACTAGGCCTTCTATTCATGCCATCGTTCACCACTTTAAGTCGCCGGCTATCGTTTTCTCTTTTCCTCGTGACGCTTGCCGAATGTGCGCCCGCCACCGACTTCAGCGCCGCCGATGCCGCGCCTTTCGTCTCCTCCAGCGCGCTGGGGGGTCCCGGCTACGGCCTGTCGCTGTCCACCAACGTAGCCTCGGCGCCAGCCGACGGCGCCGCCAGTGTCCATGTTACCGCGACCCTCACCGAC
>JBBSTS010000184.1:0-3916 GCA_038235675.1 Myxococcota bacterium
GAAGGCCTGGGTGGGGCAGGCCAAAGCGGCCTCACCGCCGCGGGCGACGCCGTCGCCGCGGAAATCTCCACCGGCCCCGCCGGGACGGCGCCGCGCCAGGGGCGCAAAAACCTGCTGCGGCTGGCCTCCCTTCTGCCCGAAGGGGCCCTGCTGACTTTCGTGAACGCCACCCGCAAGCTGCCGCAGGACACGCAGGATCCCATCGACTCTGCATGGGGCCTCAAAGTGATGCCGGAGCAGCTGAGCCACGGCCTCAGTGCCGCCGTGCAGCTGCTGGCGCTCGTCGAGACCTCCGATCCGACAGCCCGGGCCGCCGTCGTCGCAAACGCCTGCCGTCCGCTGCTGCCGCAGCAGCGGCGCAGCACCCAGCGATTCAGCGCTCAGCGCCTCGTCGTCGACGACCTGAGCCGCGCCGGCGAAAAGGTGCCCCTGATCCGCCTGGGCCGCTGGGATGGGCACCTGATCGTCGCCGGCGGCAGCGGCAGCGCAGATCTGAGCGGCACGGTGCGCGCCCTGCGCCGCAGCAACCTTGCCGCCCACACCAAGCCCGCCGTCGACGCCCCCAACGCCCCCGACGCCCCCGTGGCCGTTGCCCTACGGCAGCTGCTCTGCTCCAGCGACGACATCAACAGCCTCGTCCAGCTTCGGCTGGACCGCGCCATCGAGGCCCTGGTCGCCTGGCAGCGACAGCTGCGCCCCAGCAGCGTCGCCCCGACGCCGGGCGTCAAGCTTACCGACCTGTCCTTCGTCGACTTCGTCGCCGACGGCCACCGGCACCTGCGCGCCCGGCTGGGCTGGCGACCCTAGTGCCCCATCTCGAAAACTCTCCGCGGCTTCTAAGGCAGCTGCCTATCGGGTCGGCAGCGTGATATAGACGCGCCATGAACGTCGACCCGCGCTCCTTTCGTCGTATGCCACGCCTAACCTGCGCTGCCCTGTTGCTGACGCTGCTGGGCGCCTGCGCCGAGCGCCCCGCCGAGGGCGTCTCTGCCGCCGCGCCCACCCAGGCTCCCTTGGCCGCTGCCCCCCCCGACATCGTCGCCCTGGCGCCACGCGACGCCGAGGCGGTTTTGTGGGTCGCCGACCTCGACGTCGCCCTCGACGATGCCCGCGCCTACCTCACCGCCCTACAGGCCAAGGCGCAGAAGCTGCGCCCCCAGGCCGCCGCGGCGCTCGCCGCGAGCGTGCCGCCAGAGCTGCTGGACCCGCGCATCGCCCGCCTGGCGGGCCTGGCGCCCGCTCGCGGCCTGGTGGCTTTCGCCGCTGCCGACGGCAGCAGCGTCGGCGGCCTCGGCGTCGACAGCCGCGCGGCTTTGGAGGCCTTCATCGACCTGCAGCTGGCACCACAGTTTGGCGGCGGCGCGCATCAGCAGCGGCAACACGGCGAGCAGACCCTCTACGGCCTCACCATGCCGTTGGCCTCCCCGACGCTGTGGTGGGCCTTCGTCGTCCATCACGGCCAGCAGTACGTCCTATTTACTGGCGCCATCGAGCCAAATGGCCTCGAAGAAGCCCTCGACGCCCTGGAGGTCGAGGCCGGCGTCGATCTGCACGAAGATGCAACTTTTACCGCCGTGCAGCGCCAGATGGGGCAACAGGCCGCCTTCGGCCGCGGTGCCTTAAACCTCTATGCCCGCGACAGGGGATCCAGGCCACCGCGCTACTTCGGTGGCCGCCTGCGCATAGATGCCCAGGGGATCGAGCTGGCCGCCTTCGTCCCCGCCTCGGTCGACGTCCTGGCACGCAACCTGCTTTACAGCCGTCAAAGCAACCTGGGCCACACCTTGTCGTTGGCCCAACGCGAGCCCTCAGACGCCTACCTCTTAAGCCTCAGCCACGGTGGCCTGCAGGCCTTGCTGGCCGCCCTGCAGCTGGACGACGAGGCGCTCGATTTGGCCGCCCTCGCCGTATCCCCGGATCAGCGCCGCGACGTACGTCCGATGCTTCTGCGGGCGCTGTCACAGCTGCCGCGCACCACGCGCCTGCATGCCTCGGCGCGCAACCCGCAGCGCAGCGAGCTCGCCCTCAGCGCCGAGGTCGCAGTGCCGCAGGCGACCCTGTCGCAGCTCGAGGGCGCCGTCGCCAGTTTGGCGGAGCGGCCGTTGCCCTTCGCGCACCGGCCCGTACGGGTGAAGGGGGCCGAGCTGTGCCTCAGCGAACTGGAAGCGCCGCCCTTTGACCTCGCCTTCGCCGCCGGCGACGGCCACCTGCACGTCGCCAGCCCTGCCGCCAGCCTGCTCGCCCGCCTGGAGGCGCCGGTGCGCGTCGACGACGGCCAGCTCAGCCGCGCGAGCGCCAGTGTCGGGCGCCTGCTGGAGGGCGACGATCCCGCCGACGTCGCCGAACTGCTGATTTTGCGCCTCGGCGTACTTTTTGCCGACGCCGGCCCCCGCCTGCCGTCGGACGCCGTGCCCACTCCCGAGGTCGCCCTGCGCGCCGCCGCTCCGCTACTGGGCGACGTGGCCCTCGCGATGCGTTTGCGGGCCGGTGGCGTCTACCTACACCTGGCCAACTTCAGCACTCCGCGGCCCCTGCAGGCGCGTTGATGCTGCTGGCGGCCGAGCGCCTCAGCAAGGATATCCTCGACGGTCGGCAACGGCGGCCGATCCTGGCACCGGTTGACCTCGAGCTGCCCACGGGTGCGTTCGTCGCGTTGGGCGGCCCCTCTGGCGCCGGCAAGAGCACCTTGCTGGCCATCCTGGCGGCCTGCGACGACGACTACCGCGGCAGGCTCAGCTGGGAGGGCCGCGACCTGCGCACCTTCAGCGCCGCCGCGCGAACGGCCCTGCGCCGCCGTGACGTCGCGCTGGTGTTTCAGTCGGCCAACCTCGTCGGCCACCTCAGCGTGCTGCAAAACGTTTTGTTGCCTGCCCGCTTCGCCGGCCACGTCGACGCCGAGATGACGGCGCAGGCCTTGGCGCTTCTGGCCGAGCTGGATCTCACGGCAGTGGCGACCACGCCGGGGCGCCACCTGTCGGGCGGTGAGGGGGTTCGCGTTGCCCTGGCACGCGCCCTATTGCGGCGGCCGCGGCTGCTGCTCTGTGACGAGCCCACCGGCGCCCTCGACGCGGCCAATCGTGCCCGCGTGGTGGCCCTGTTGCAGCGCTGCCACCGCGCCGGCAGCAGCCTGTTGGTGGCCACCCACGACGCAGCCCTCGCAGCGCTGGCCGACGCCCAGCTGCGGCTGTCGCCGCCATGAGCGCGAGGGCCCTTTTGCGCCTCGCCTGGGCCGACGCACGCCCGGCCCTCGGCCGCCTCTGTCTGGCGGCGACGGGCGTGCTGCTGCCGACCCTGCTGCTCTGCCTGGCCGTCGCCGGCGGCCGCGGCCTGCGCGACAACATGTTGGCACGCCTGGTGCAAATGCTGCCGGTCGACATGCTGGAAGTGCAGCCGCGCCCCGTCGAGCGCGGCCTGTTGGGCGACGCCCTGGCGGCCTGGCTCGCCGGCCCGGCGCAGCTGCCGTCCGCCCAGCTGGCGCAGCTGGCGGCACTGCCCCAGGTCGCAGCCGCCTACCCCAAGCTCGACGTGCAGCTGCCATTGGGCGCCGCCGGCGGCGAGCAGCTCTTCGGCCGGGCGCTGCACGCCGACCTGTTCGTCAGCGGCCTGCCGGCAGCCCTGGTGGCCCAGGGCGACCCCAACCTGGCGGCGGCCTTCGTCGACGACCCTGCTTCGGTGCCGGTGGTGCTCTCGCCGCTGTTGCGCCAGATGTACAACGCCCAGGTCGCCCCCGCCCTCAAGACGCCGCAGCTGGGCCCCGAGCACCTGCGCGGCCTGGCTTTCACCCTGCGGGTCGGCCGCTCGGTGCTGCTCGGCAGCGCCAGCGGCCATCGAGGCGCCGAGCTCCCCGCGCGCCTGCTGGGCGAGAGCCCCTACGCCCTGCGCCTCGGCGCCAGCGTCCCCCTAGAAACCGCACGCC
>JBBSTS010000185.1:0-3891 GCA_038235675.1 Myxococcota bacterium
CGCGTGCACCAGGCGCGCGGCGAGGTCCTGCGCGTCGGGGAGGCCGATGTCCTCGGGCACCCGTTGGCCATGGGTGACGAAGGTGATGGGCACGTTGCAGGCACGACTGGCGTTGATCAAGGCGCCGAGCGCCAGGCTTTCATCCAGCTTGGTGAACACCAGCGCCTGCGGGTCCAGCGCCGCGAAGGCGCGGACGATGCCACGCAGTTCCAGGCGGCGGGTGGTTGCCGCCAGCGCCAGATAGGCCTGCACCTGATGGGTGGAAAAGAGGTCGCAGAGATGGGAGTGGTGGCTCTTGTCGGCGGTGCCGCGACCGGCAGTGTCCACCAACAGGAGGTCGGCGTCGCGGTAGGCGTGGACCGCGGCGGCAAACGAGGTGGCGTCGCGCGCCAGGGTCACTGGCACGTCCATCAGGCTGGCGTACTGACGCAGCTGCTCGTAGGCGGCGATGCGGTAGGTGTCCAGGCTGATGAGGGCGACGCGTCGGTGGTGCACCAGTGCGGCGTGCGCGGCGATCTTGGCGAGGGTGGTCGTTTTGCCGACGCCGGTGGGGCCGATGAGCGCAATACGCTTGGGCGCCGGATCGGAAAAGAATGGGCTGTCTACCGGCAGCTCCGCCGCCAGCACCTGCTTGAGGGCCACCAGCTCGTCGCGCATCACCGGCACGCCGTGGTCGCCGACGTTGCGCTCGGCGCGGGCGCGAGCGGCGCCGACGAATTCGGACACCAAGGAGGGGTCGACGTCGGCGGCAGTGAGCACGTCGGAAAGGGCATCTGGCAACGCCGCGCCGCCGCCGCGCAGCGACAAATTGCTGAGCATGCCGCGCAGACCAGCGAGCTCCTGCAGCACGGCGGCCTGGCTCCCTTGCTCCTCGGCCTGGTTGACGTGGTGGCGCAGATCGCGCACCTCCTGGCGCAGCGGTGCAAGCTTGGCCTCGAAGGCTGGCGACGCCGCCGCTGGCTCCGCCAGGCCGTAGCGCTCGGCGGCAGAATGCGCCGCCATTGGCGTCGCCCGGGCGACGGCGTTGTAGGTGGCCATCGGTGGCGGCGCGCTGGCCGGCACCGGCGGCGCCTCGCCCTCGCCTACCGGCGCCTCTGCGGCGGCAGGGGCAGCGACCGCGGCGGTCACCTCCAGGCGCGCTTTTTTAAACAGCCCGCCGTCCACCTGCCGGGTGGAGACGATCATGGCCTCGGGGCCCAGCTCATTTTTAACTGCGGCCAATGCTTCACGCATGCTGGCGGCAACGAATTTCTTAAACTGCATGCGCGAGCTCCGCTGGGGCAGTGCCGATGACGCCTACGGTGCGGACGTTGGCACTGCTGTCGAGTTCTCGAAAACTAAGGACGGCGATTTGGGTCAGGTAGCGCGCCGCGAAGGTGGCCACCGTACGGCGAATGTCGGCGGCGGTAAGCAGGATGGGCAGCTCCTCGCCGGCGCGCAGGCTGGCGGCGGCCTTTTCGAAGGCGACGGTGAGCGCCTGCAGCTCCACCGGGTCCATCCCCTGCCCTGCCCGCAGCATGCGCCGAAAGGTCGTCTCGACGTCCGGCGCCAGAACGAGGCTCTGCAGGCTGCCGTCGGCCGCGCGGTATTTGGCGGTCAGCTGTTTGGCGAGGCGCTGGCGCACCAGCTCGGTCAAGGCATCGACCTCTTTGGTGTCGCCGGCGTGATCGGCCAAAGCCTCCAAAATACTGCGAAAGTCACGGATGGAGATCCGCTCGCGCAGAAGGTTGCGCAGAACTTTGACCAAATTGGCCAGGCTCAGCTGCGTCGGCAACAGCTCCTCGATCACCTTCCCCAGCTGCTTGCCGTGCAGGTCCAAGAGCTCCTGCACCTCGCGTCGCCCCAGGAGCTCGTAGGCGTGGGCGGCAAACAGCTCGCCGAGGTGGGTGGCCGCGACGGTGGGCGGGTCGACCACCGTCAGGCGGTTCATCTCGGCGCGCTGGCGCTCGTGGCTGTCGATCCAGCGCGCTTGCAGTCCAAAGGCCGGCTCTTGCACGTCTTCTCCTGGGATGCCGATGACGGCGTTGCCAGGGTTCATTGCAAGCAGCTTGCCAACTCGCAGCTCACCCTTGCCGATGACCTGGCCGCTGAGCAGAACGCGGTATTCGCCCGGCCGCAGGCGCAGGTTGTCGCGCATGTGCACCGGCGGCAGCAGGATCCCCAGGTCCTGGATCAGCTGCTTGCGCAGTCCCGCCACACGGGTCATCAGGGCACCGTCGCGGGCGACGTCGACCAGCGGCACCAACTCGTAGCCCACCTCCACCTCGAGCAGGTCCAGCGGCAGGCTGGCCTCGAGCTCGGCACGATCGCTCTCGGGGGTACGCGCCGCGAGGGCGCCGGCTACCGAGTCTTTGTCACCGTCGGGGTCCTCCACCGCCAAAAAGGTGGCGCCAGCGCCGCAGCTGGCGGCCAAAACCATAAAGGCGAGGTGGGGCATGCCCGGCACCAGCGCCATGCACATCAGGACGCCGCCGGCGATCCCTAAAGTGTGCGGGGTGCCAAAAAGCTGCCCGCCCACCGCCTGCCCCAGCGGCGCGCCGGCGGCGGCGCGGGTGGTGACCAAACCGGCAGCGATGCTGGTGAGCAGCGAGGGGATCTGGGCGATGAGGCCATCGCCGATGGTGAGGTTGCTGTAGGTCTCCAGGGCGACCTTCAGCGGCAGGTGCTGTTGCATGACACCAATGATGAGTCCCCCGACGATGTTAATCGCGGTGATCATCAGGCCGGCGACGGCGTCGCCGCGCACGAATTTACCGGCACCGTCCATGGCACCGAAAAAGTCGGCTTCCTGCTCCACCGCCTTGCGGCGCTTCTGCGCCTCCGCCTCCTCGATGAGGCCCGCGGCCAAGTCGGCGTCGATGGCCATCTGTTTGCCGGGCATCGAGTCCAAGGTGAAGCGTGCGGCCACCTCGGCGATGCGCCCCGAACCCTTGGTAATGACGACGAAGTTGATGACCACCAGGATGAGGAAAATTATTGCCCCGACCACCAGGTTGCCGCCGACGACGAACTCGCCGAAGGCCTGGATGACGTGGCCGGCCGCCTCGGTGCCCTCGTTGCCGTGCAATAAAATGCGCCGCGTCGAGGCGACGTTGAGCCCCAGGCGACCCAGGGCGGTGAGCAGCAGCAGCGACGGGAAGGAGCTGAACTGCAGCGGCTTGTCGATGTGCAACGCAAACAAAAAGACGATGAGCGCCAGGCTGATGGACGCCGACAGCAGCAGGTCGAGCAAGAGCGCCGGCATCGGCAAGATCATCACCGCCAGCACCCCCACCATGATCAGGCAGAGCGCCAGCTCGCTGGAGACCAGGCCGCGCTTGGCCGGCTCGGCGCGGTTGTCGGAGAGCGCGACTTTCTTTTGCAGGGCCGGCTTTTTGGTCGGCCGATTGGTGCTGGCGCGGGGTGCGACGCGGCTGGTGGAGCCCATCGGTTATCTCCTTGGGGGTCGGATGCGGTAGACGTGCGCCAGCAACAGCGCGACGGCCTGGTAGAGTTCTTCGGGGATCCCTTGGCCTGTCTCCACCTTGGCGAAGAGGGCGCGGGCCAACACCGGCTGCGAAATGATCGGCACGCTGTGGTGTCGGCCGATGCTGCGGATCCGCTCGGCCCAGGCGTCGGCCCCCTTGGCCACCACGGTGGGCGCCTCCATGCGCTTGGCATCGTAGAGGATGGCGACGGCGTAGTGGGTGGGGTTGACGACGATGGCGTCGGCAGCGGACACCTCCTGCATCGAGCGCTGCTGAACGATCTTGGCGTGCATGCTGCGCATGCGGCTTTTGGTGCGCCCATCGCCGCCGGCATCTTTGGCCTCGTCTTTGAGCTGCTGCCTGCTCATCGTCATGCGCTGCTCGAGCTTCCACCAGTTGAGCCAGTAGTCGAGCAGGCCAATGA
>JBBSTS010000186.1:0-3887 GCA_038235675.1 Myxococcota bacterium
GGGGCTGTGATCGATCAAGATGCTGCGCCGGCCCCCTAGGGCGCGGTCGAACTCGGCGATAAAAGCGGCCGCCGAGCTGCTGACGTCGGCGGCAGGCAGCTCGGCAAGGGCGAGAAATTCGTGCGTCTGCTCCAGCGGCAGCGGATCGGCGGCGAGGCGGAAAAATAGCGGGTCGTGGGCACTGGCTGCCTTGACCATCGCCTGCACCAGAGACCGCGTCTCCTGCGGCACGTCGAGCATCTGACAGCTGCGCCAATAACGGTGCAGGGTGAGGCCACTGACGGTGTGGTAGAGGTGCGCCAAGGTGGCCACGGGCAACACGTAGCGCGCCTCTTCCTGCGCCTTTTTGCGGATCTCCTTGGCATAGCGCTCGGGCTGGCGCCGGCGGGCCGCGAAGACCGAAAAATAGGCGTCCGCGGTTGCGGGGATCAGCTGCTCGACCATCTGGCCGTATGCGGCCATCTGCGCCTCGACGGTCGCGGCGAACAGCGCGGCGGCAGGCGGCGGCAGTGGCGGCTGGTAGGTGCGCTCGGCGCGCACTTTGACGTAGCGCTGCGAGACCTGCTCAGAATTGTAGTAGGGATGGGCGTGCAAAAAGGACCAAAGACACTGGCGCGAGACGTTGGCGATGGCGAACTGGTAGGTGGCGTGTTGCAGGGTGGTGTGGTGGCCCGCTTCGTAGGTGGAGCGGGCGATGGCGTCACGCTGTGCTTCGGCCGCCGGCGTCGCGGCAACCTCCTCCGGCCGGATCAGGCGGGAGGCGTAGCAGGTGCGCGCCGTGGCCACCGCGTTGTTGAACGGCTGCGCAAAGGCGTTGACGAGGGTGACCTGCGGGCCCGCTGCGACGGCGGCGGGCGACAGGCACAAGGAAGATGGGTCATCGGCGTGCATCCTTCCTCAGTGCCCGAAAAGCGGCACGATGACGAGCCGCAAAGCGCGCCAGACTGCGGCGGGGTCGACTACGCGCCCGCTGACAAAGGCGTCGGAGCCGCCTCCAAGGGCGCCAGCGGAGCATGCATCAGGCGGGCGAAGCGCCACCACAGGGCGGCGCAGACCAAGCTCAGCCCCACGGTCAGACCCCACCACAGCCCGGCAAGGCCGGCGCCCCAAAAAAAGGTCAGATACAGGGCCAGGGGCATGCCGATCCCCCAGTGGGCCACCAGGTTGACCAGGAAGGTGAAGCGGGTGATGCCCGCACCACGCAGGGCGCCCGAGAGCACCACCTGCAGGCCGTCGACCACCTGAAAGAGGCAGGCGATGCGCAGCAGCTCGCTGCCAGCGGCTATCACCGCGGGCCGGTCGGTCATCAGTCCCATCAGGGTCGCCGGAATGAACCACATCGCCAGCGCCGCCAGGCACATCAGGGTGCCGCCGAGGCCCAGGCTCAACAGGCCCGCCAGGCGCACGCCGTGGCGCTCACCGCGGCCGATGGCATGGCCCACCCGCACGGTGGCGGCCGCACCGATCCCTAAACAGGCGCCAAAGCTGCCGCTGACCAACATCAGGGCGGATTGATGCGCGGCCACCGCCAGGGTGCCGACGCGGCCGGCCAAAAGGCCCACCACCGAGAAGATCCCCGCCTCGGCGAGGATGTGCAGGCCGGCAGGCAGGCCGAGAGCGAAGAGGCGGCGCAGGTCTTCGAGGCGCGGTGCCCCCAGGCGCGCCACGGGGCGGTGGCTCACCGGATCGCGCGGCCGCGGCATGCGCCAGGCGCTGAGGCCCAACGCCCCGGCCTGCAAAAAGGTGGCCAAGCTGCTGGCCACCCCGAGGCCAAAGACCCCCAGTGCCGGCATGCCGATGGGCGGCAGCCCCAGGCGCACCAGGCCGGCGTCACCAAACAGCAGCAGCCAGTCGGCCACCAAGTTGAAGAGGTTCATGCCGATGGTCGAGGCCAAAATGGCGCCGTTGCGCCCCGCTGCCTGCAAATAAGCGCGCAGCACGGAGACCAGGCAGAAAGGCAGCAGGGAGAGCAGGCGGCCGTCTAGGTAGCGCCGCGCCGCACTCGCCAGCTCCGTCTCGACCCCCAGCAGAGGCAGCGCCGTGCCAATGAGCTGACAAAAGAGCCACAGCGGCACGGAGGCGGCCAAAGCCAGGTACAGCCCCTGGCACAGCCAGCGGTAGGCGTCCTGCGGCCGCTTGCCACCGAAGGCCTGGGCGATGAGTGGGTCGGCACCGTAGCCGCAGCCAAGTCCCAGCACCGAACCGGCCAAGAAGATGGCCGAGCCCATGCCGGTGGCCGCCAAGTCGAGCTCGCTGCTGCGGCCGGCAATGGCCGTGTCGACCATGCCGGTAAGGGTGTTGCCAAACTGGACCAAAGACAGCGGCAGAGCGATGGGCCACAGGGCGCACCACTCCTTTTTCCAAGCGGCCGCCGATTGGGGGGGCGCAATGGCCTGCGTCATGAAAAGCTCCTTGCGGCCCTCAAGCCCAGTCGCGGGGGTTTCGTACCGCCTCGAGGAGCTCGGCCTCGGGGCTGCCTGGAAGAATGGCCGCCTGATACTCCCAGCGGGCGGTCAAGGGCAACGACATGAGGATGCTTTCCACCCGACCGGCGGTTTTGAGCCCGAAGAGGGTGCCACGGTCGTAGACCAGGTTGAACTCGACGTAGCGCCCGCGTCGCAGCTGCTGCCAGGCCTTTTGGGCGGCCGAAAAAGGCAGCTGCTGGCGCCGCCGCACCAGCGGCAAGTAGGCAGGGACCAGGGTCGCAGCACAGTCGCGCACGAAGGCCAGCAGCTCGGCGGGCGGCCGGTCGTGCAGGTCGTCGAAGAAGATGCCGCCGATGCCGCGGCGCTCGCCGCGGTGGGGCAGATAGAAGTAGCGGTCGCACCACTGTTTGAAACGCGGGTAGAAGGCTGGGTCGTGGGCATCGCAGGTGGCCCTGTGCAGGCCATGAAAGTGGCGGGCGTCCTGCTCGAACAGGTAGGAGGGCGTCAGATCGGCGCCGCCGCCAAACCACCAGGCAACCGGCTTTTCTGCCGGTCCACGCTCGAAATAGCGGTAGTTGGCGTGGACGGTGGGCGCCATCGGATGGTGGGGATGCAGCACCAAGCTGAGCCCGGCAGCAAAGAAGGCGCGGTTGCTCTGCCTGGCGTTGTCGAGGCCCTGACCGCCGCCCATCGCGGCAGCCGCCTCGGGAGACAGGGTGCCGGTGACCACCGACACCCCGACGCCGGCCTTCTCGAATATTTTCCCCTCCTGCAGGACGCAGGTGGTGCCACCGCCGCCGTGCTCGCCGTCGGCGTCGCGCTGCCAGTCGTCGACGGTGAACGCGCTGCCGTCCAAATCCGCCACCGCAGCACAGATCTGCGCCTGCTGTGCGCGGATCATCTCTTCCATTTCGCGGCGCATCTTGCGTCTGCTTTATGGGTGAGCTCGCCTGCAGCGCAAGCCCTGTCGGCGTCTGGCGGGAATAGGGCGGCGGCCTGCGGCGTTGTAACCAGCGCCTGACACTTCGCTGTGTCCCACCTGGAGCCGCCCATGAAATCCATCTGCCTGCCACTCTTCGCTGCGTTGACCCTAGGACTGACCGCCTGCGGCGGTAAAAACGCTGAAGACGGGGTCAAAAAGACGTCGCAGGTCAACGTGTCGACCGCCGGTCAGAACAGCAATTTAGGCTACGCCCTGCTGGTGTCTGCCAAGGACATTGGCCCCAAGCAGTACACCTTGAGCATCACCGACTGGGACCTGTGCAGCTGGAGCGAGGAACACAGCCCCGCCCTGCACCCTAAAAACAGCAAGCAACTGGCCCTGTTCCTGCTCGACCAGACGCTCGGCAGCAACAACTTTCCCAACGCCGGGGTTTACACCGTCGCCACGCCCGCGGCGGGCGCCTCCGGCAAGTTCATCGACCCCGCCGTCTCAGCCTTCGGTGACGTCAACGCCTGCAA
>JBBSTS010000187.1:0-3883 GCA_038235675.1 Myxococcota bacterium
GGCGTCGACCGCCGCCTGCACCCGCACCCCCGACCAGGGCGGGTACTGCGGGCCGCCGCCTGCCAGCGGCCGCACACCGCAGCTCGCGGCCTCCCACAAGAAATGATCGTCGAGGTTCTGCGTCGTCGCCGCAACCACCGCCGTTTGGCAGGTGGCAAAGGCGGCCGCCCGCGTCGCTGCCGGCTCGGCGCCCAGATAAGGCAGCGCTGCGACGGCGTCGTAGCCGGCGGCGAGGTAGTCCGCCGGCGTATAATGCGGGTCGAAAAGCTGCAGACGCGTCAGGCCGGCCGCCCGCAGCCAGCCGACGAAGTCGTCCGTCTGGGCGAGACAGTCGCTGGCGATGAGCAGGCAGTCGAAGGCGGGGGCGCCGGGCGGCTGCGCCTCGGTCGCCAAAAAAATGCTGTCGACGAAAGCGGGCAGCGTCTCGGTGCCGGCGACGGCGGCCGCGTCGCCGAGGACGAAGGTGCGTGCATAGGCGGCCAAGCTGGCATCTTTGGGCGGCGCCTGCAGGCCCAGCAGAACCAGCCAGGCGCCGGGCGGCACCATGCGCGGCGGCGTGCCTCCCGGCTCGACGACGACCACCTGCGCGCGCGGCAGGGCGGCAAGCTGGCGCGCTTGGGCGGCATGGTCCGGCTGCGCGGCGCCCTCGAGCTCCACCAGGCGCACCAGGGCGTCGTGGTTGGAGGGAACCGGCACATCCAACGCGTGCAGGCGCTCCTGCTCGTCGTCGCTGAGCAGGTGGCGCCACGGCGAATAGGGGGTGGGGGAAAAAAAATGTACGTAGGTTAAATGCTGCTCGGCGACGGCCAAACAAAACTGTGCCGCACGCAGCATTTTGTCCGCCGGACGCCCCTCGAGCACCTGCAAGACGTAGGCCATAGACCCCCCTAAAGTCAGCCTGACATAGGGTCCAACGGTGGCGCAAATGACGCAGTGAGAGGTCAGCAAACGAAAAGAACTGCCCTATCCCACCCTTGCCCCGCGTTTTGCAGGTTGTTAGATCCCCAGCCACTAACCTTTTTAATCTCAGATGGAGCAGAACTCATGGCCACCGATCGACTGCAAAGCCTCGAGCGAAAAATTGAATCCCTCGCACTGCTGCCCGCCAACCTGCACAACAAGGTAGAAAAGACTTTTTCTAAGCCCCGCTTCGGCGCCGCCGATGCACTCACGGCCGACAGCTTCGAGCCGCACACAGGGCGCAAGCTCGGCCGCATCGGTGATTTTGCGCGCCAGGACGCGGCGTCGGTGGGCCACTTGGCCACCGTGGTCTTTAAGACGGTGGTCGACTGTGCCCTCGGCAAGGGCCAGACCAAAAACACCCCCCTCAACGAAGCATTCGACGTGCATGGCTTTTACGCCACCACCCAGGTGAAGCAGGGCCTCATCGAGCCGCTCGGCTCCGAGATCATCGCTCAGGCTGCGAAGGTGACCGCTGGCGGCGCCGGCATGCTGGGTGCCCTCATCGGCACCGCCGGCGCACCGCTCGCTTGGCTTTGGTCCTGCAAAGACGCCAACAGCGCGCCAGAGTTTAAAGGCTCTGCCGGGGTGACGACGGACGCAGCCAACAGCCTGCAGAAGTCGATCAAGGTCTACGTCGAGACGATCGCCGGGGGCCTCTTTCGCGGCGGCATCGGCGGCGCGCGCGTGCTCAGCGGCGTCGCCGCGGGCCTCGTAGGCAGCACGGGCTGGCTGCTCGGCGGCCTCTTGGGCCTCGTGCGCGGCTCGTTGAAGGTGGGCTACGACGCCACCTCCGCCCTGATCCGCGGCGGCAAGAAGGCGGTCAAGGTGACCGCGGCCAAAGCAGAGCAGACGGGCAAAGCCGCCGCCGAGCATGCCAAGGGCGCGGCAAAGGCGACCGGCGAGGCGGTCATGACAGGCGGAGAGAAAGCTGCGCACGGTGTCGCCCGCGCCGGCGAGGCCGTCAAAGATGCCGGCAACACGGCGGCTGCCAAGGCGCACGATGGTAAGCAGGTCGTTGCCGAGGAGAAGGTGACCGACGAGGTGAAGGGTGCGGCCGGCGCGACCAAGGACAACGTCGAGGCGAGCGTCACGAACATCGCCGACCGAGTCGATGCAAAAGCCGACGAGGTGGCCGCCTAACGTGCCACCGGGTGCCGCGCCGTCTTGTGCCCCGTGCACAAGAGGGCGCGGCGCCCAGCCACGCCTTACCCCCTTGCGTCTCGCCGCAGAATGCGAAAGGCTCCAGAAATGGCATTCATCGAATTTCTGAAGCAGAACGTCGAAGCGATAGGGTGGGTGGCCACCAGCCTGTTCACCGTCTCCTTTTTCGTCAAAACGGAGTTGAGCCTTTTGCGCGCGCAGATGTTGGCCGCAGGCCTGTGGATGACCTATGGCCTGCTCATCGACAAACGCCCCGTGATCGTCGCCAACGCCCTGGTGGCCGCCGGCTCGATTTACAAACAGGTCCTGTTGTTTAGTCGCGACGGCCGCAAACGCATCGTGAGCTGAGCCGCGATCCCGCGCCTGTACACGCCCGGCCCCACGCCGGTGCCGCCCGCCGTTCTGCAGGCCCTTGCGCAGCCCATGGTCCACCATCGCAGCGCCGCCTTTGCCGCGCTGATGGTGGAGGTACAGCAAAACCTGCGCCTGCTTTTTCAGACCGAGCAGGAGGTGCTGTCCTTGAGCTGCAGCGGCAGCGGTGCGATGGAAGCGGCGGTGAGCAACTTGCTGTCGCCGGGCGACACCGCGCTGTATGTCGATGGCGGCCGCTTCGGCGCCCGCTGGGGCGAGGTGCTGCGCGCCTTCGGCGTCGACGCCGTGGCCATCTCGGCGCCTTGGGGGCAGCCGGTGAGCGAGGACGCGGTGGCTGCCGCCCTCGCTGCAACGCCGCAGGCCGCCGCCCTCTTCGTCCAGAGCTGCGAAACCTCTACCGCCACCCGTCACCCCGTCGCCGCCCTAGGCGCACTGTGTCGGCGCAGCCCCCGCACCTTGCTGGTCGTCGACGCCATCACCAGCCTCGGGGTCGAAGACGTAGCCCTCGACCGCGACGGCATCGACCTGCTCTTGAGCTGCTCGCAAAAGGCACTGATGCTGCCGCCGGGGCTGTCCTTCGTTGCCCTGAGCCCGCGCGCCTGGGCGCGCGTCGAGGATGCCCGCAGCCCGCGATTTTATTTTGACCTGCGCCGCGAGCAGGCGGCGCAGCGGCAGCATACCACCGCCTGGACCAGCCCCGTCACCCTGCTCTTCGGCCTCCAGGTGGCCCTGCGCCTGCTGCTGGCCGAGGGACTGCCGGCGGTCTTTGCGCGCCATCAAGAGATGGCGGCCTGCTGTCGCGCCGGCCTGCAGGCGCAGGGCTGGGGGCTCTACTCGCAGGCGCCCGCCCTGGGGCTGACGGCGGCGCGGCCGCCGGCGCCTTTGCAGGCCGCCGAGGTGGCCGCGGCTTTAAAGTCGCGCTTTGCGCTGCAGGTGGGCACCGGCCAGGAGCAGGCCCGCGGCCACATCTTGCGCTTCGCCCACATGGGCTATTTCGACCTGCTCAGCGTCGAGACGCTGCTGGCGGCCCTGCGCCGGTGCGTTTAAGCGGCGCTTTGCGCGCCTGGGCCGCGCTCGTGCAGGCGCGCGATCAGCAGGCGCAGGTGGGCGAAGCGCATGCCGTCGCAGAGGCTTTCGCCGCCGCTGAGCAGCGCGTCCTCGATCAGGCCGCAGAGCTCGGCGCCCTGCGCGTCGGCTTGACAGGCCCAGTCCGCCAGCGCCCGCGCTGCGGCCCCATCCTTTTGCCCCTGCAGCGCCACTTGTGCCGCCCGCAGGCGGGGCGCGCGACCTAGGCGCTCGCGCACGGGCGGCACCAGGGTGACGGTCCCCAGCAGGCCGGCGAGCGCCGCAGCTTTGGGGCGCTCGCCCGCCTCGGGGCTCGCCGACA
>JBBSTS010000188.1:0-3846 GCA_038235675.1 Myxococcota bacterium
CACGGCGACGGAGAATTCGACCGTCTACAGCCAGGATCAGCGGCTGCATACGCAGACCTTCAGCGGCGAGCAACAGACCCAGCTGCTACATCGCGGCACCCTCAAGCGCAGGGCGCAGGCCAGCGTCTACCGCAGCGCCAGCTCGGACTCGCTGGAGGATTCGGCCATGGAGGGGGTCATTGCCCAAGTGAGCGTCAGCCACAATCGCGTCGTCGGCGACGCCCTCAACCGCAGCGTCCGCCCCACGTTCGCTAAATTCAGCGATGAAGCGATCGCGCCGTTCGCACGCAAAGGGCGCGGCAAATCCTATGAGGCCAGCGTTCAGCGCTTCTTTTCCGCCGCCGACATCGCCGTGCTCGCAGACGTGCCGAGTGAGCGCATCGAGGCGGCGGCCACGGCGGCTGGCATCGCCGCGCCGGCGCTCAAAACGGCCCTGCGCAAAGGCAGTGCCGAGGCGCTTGCCGCGCACCTCAAGGCGGAGCAGGGCTTGCCCGTGGCCGCCGCACACCACCTTCTGGGAGGCTCGGCACAGGAGTTGGCGGTAGAGACCTCCAGCGACGCCACCACCAAGGCGCTACAACGCACGCTCGAATTTTTTCACGCCTACGACGCGGCAACTCTTAAGCCGGGGAGCAAAAACTTCAAACAGGCGCAAAAAAGAGCCGAGGCTCTGCACAAACGCCTGGGCAAGGTGTTGCAGGACGTCAACGACGATCAGGTCCTGCGCACCTTCGACGCCGACAAGCTCATCGCCACGCTGGCAGAGGTAGGCAAGGCGCGCGACCTGGTACAAGGGTTTCTTAGCGCTCTGAGCGGCAGGTCTTGACGGACCGCACGACAGGGTCGAGAGTCACCGTTCGATAAACTTTTATCCGAGGAGCATCCATGTCCGGTATCGCAGGCAAACCCGCCCCTTGGCTTGCCGCCAAGCCCACCACTTTTTCGACGGCAGAGGAGAAGTCAAGCAAGCCCATCGACACATCTTCCCGGCCGGAAAAATCAGATCCCGCCAGCGAATTGTTCGGCTCTTCGCCGACGCTGCGCGGCGAGAAAAATCGCCTAAAAGATCACCAGCGCAGCAGCTTCGAGCGTTTGCGCGGCAACAAGTGAAAGACGGACTGACGCGGCGCGATTAATCGCCGGCAAGGATCCCGGGGTGGCCTGCGACCGGGGGGGGAAATCTAACCTGACGGAATCGTTGTCGGTATGTAGAGGGTTGTTCATCGTGAGGTAACCGTATGGCACGCTTTTGGCAGATCTTTGTGGTGGGCGAGATGTTGCTGGGCCTGCCCGCGCTGGCCGCAGCGGCGCCGCAGGCAGCCGACGTGCCCGCTTGGGCCCTGCAGCTGCGTGCCGAGCAGGCCTGGCAGCATCAAGTGGCGCTGCAGGCCGAGCAGGCGCAGCTTCGCGCGCAAAGCCGCTCGCCAGGCGCTTCGCGCCGACGGCCACGGTCGATTGGTGCCCCCGTCATCGCCAAACTACGCCAGGCAAACGCAGAGCAGCATGCAGAGCAGGAAGCCGAGGCACAGCAAGAAGCGCTGCAGGAGGCGCAGCAGCGCCGCGTGCAGCAGCGCCATGCCCGCCTCGACGCACAACGCGAGGAGAGCCAGCGCATTGCGCGCTTGCAGGCCGCAAACCAGGATCAACGACGCTTGGATCAGCGACACCTCGAACAGCGACAGCTCGACAACGCCCACGCGCAGCGACGCCTGGAGCAAAGTCGCCTGGAGCAGCGCCAGCTCGAGAACCGCCAACAACAGCGGCGCCGTGAGGACGCCAACCTGGAGCAGGGTCGCCAGGAGCGCCGACATCAGGATGCTGCGGTGGAGCAGCGGCGACTGGAAAATTCACGTGAGCAGGCACGGCAAGAGCAGCGGCGCATCGAGCAGCGACAGGAAGATCAGCGCCGCGCGTCGCGACGATAAAGCGTCGGCGCGCGCTACTATAACTGCGTCCACCATCGATTGTGGGAAGAAAAAGTTCCCACGACGCTCGCCTGCTGCAGCTTGGCGGCGCCGCGACTGGGATGCGGTTGGCTGACGCGCACGTAGGCGCTGTAGTCGGGACAGTCGACGCGCAGGGTCTCATTCGGGGTGGCCAGTTGGCCGGCCTGGGCTCGGGCGGCGTAGCTGGCCACGATGTCGACCCTGTCACCGCGGCGCTCGACCCAGTAGCTCCAGCCGTGTGCGGCGATGGGGAGAAACGGACGGCCGAGCGCGTGCGTCGACGCGACGACGATCGCTGGCAGCGCCTGATTCAAGTGGGAAGAGACCGCTTGGACCCAGGCGTCGTCGTCGTCACATGCGAGGCGCAACAGGGCGGCCAATGCGTCCAGGCTGGAGGCTTGTTCGAGAGGATAAGTAAGTCCGTCGTGATGCACGCGCACGTCCATATCGCGTTGCGCATCGACGACGCAGCTGGCGCACAGGGGACGATCGGCGTGTTTCGCGTGGCGCTCGGTGAGGTCGGCGCCGCGCTGCGCGAACAGGGCCGCGGCCTTGCGTCCATCCACCTGCAGAGCAACCGGCAGCAGGCCGATGTAGCGCGGCAGCGCCAGACATATCGACCAGAACACGGCGCCCACGTAGGCTAGGCGATAGGCCAGCCTACTTATTGCCGCACGCAAAACTGCCGTGGGCCGACGCGGCGGCTTGGTGGCGCAGGCCGATTTTGACCTTGCGACAGGGGCAGGCTGGGCGGCAGAGAGCACTCCCGAGCGTCGCGCGCGCACGGGGGGGCTTTTTGGCTGCGGCGCGATGCGCAGGTCGGGTAGATTTGCGGGAATACTGGCTATACTCATTATTAAATCTCACTTACATGTCTTACTTACCATGCTGAAGCGAACTTGGCTATCTCAGTGGGGACGTAGCTGCCGCAGGGCCTCGTAGGTGGCGATGCCGCAGCTGGTGGCCAGGTTAAGCGACCGCAAACCGGCGGCCGGCTGGTCGATGCGCAGCCGTGCAGCTGCTCCCACCTCCGCGTGCAGCCAATCGGGCGCACCGACGGTTTCTTTGCCGAAGAGCAGGCCGTCGTCGGCGGCAAAGCGGACGTCCCAGAAGGAGGTCTCGGCGTGGGTGCTGAAGAGCCACAGGCGCTTGGGTCCTGCTTTGCTGCGGCGAAAGGCGGCCCAGTCCTCGTGCTCGTGGACGTCGAGGTGGCGCCAGTAGTCCATGCCGCTGCGCCGCAGGTGACGGTCGCTCACGATAAAGCCCAGGGGGTGGATCAGGTGCAGGCGACTGCCCGTCACGGCACACATGCGCCCGATGCTGCCGGTATTCTGGGGAATGTCGGGCTGAAACAAGACGACGTGCAACATGGACGACGTCATAGAGTGCCAACGGCGCCAAGACAACGTTGATGGCCCTTAGAGACCCTCTCAAAAACCCTCCGCATCGCCAGAGCACCTATCTGGGGCCGGTTTTCTGAGATGGCCCCTAGTAAAAATGCATGCGTGCGGCGGCGCCCAGGCGCCACTGCGGCGCCGCCGCGGGCAGTGGCAGGCGCCCGCCCAGCTGCACGTGCGCCGCCCACCGATCGCCCAGGCGACAGCCCAGGGCGCCCTGCAGCTGCGCGAAGGCGCCCCGCTCCCAGGCCGCTGCGGCGTCGGCGACCCAGGCGCCCGCAAAAAGGCGCTGCCGCCGCGTCAGATGTGCATACGTCAGCCCCAGGTGAAGTCCCACCTCTGCCTCCCAGGCGTTGCCCCGAGGCCCTCTGACAGGAGCCGGCAACGTCAGCTGCATGCCGAGCGCGCCGCCTGCTTCGACGCGCGCGTGCTGCCAGCTCTGCCCCACGTGGCCAAGCGCAGGGCGGCGCTCGCGGGCGAAGTGGGCGAGGTCGGCCTGCAGG
>JBBSTS010000189.1:0-3832 GCA_038235675.1 Myxococcota bacterium
CCGGCACCTATGTGCGGGTGCTGGCGCAGGACATCGGCGAGGCACTCGGCTGCGGCGCGCACCTCACCGCCCTCTGCCGCCTGCAGGCGGGGCCCTTCAAGCTTGCGGATGCCATCGCCATGGAGACGCTGGTCAAAGAGCCGCAGTCGGCCCGCGCCCACCTGCTGCCGCTTGCCCGTGCCCTCGATGCCCTGCCGCTGGTGGCCCTGCCCAGCGACACCGCCCACCGCATCACCCTGGGGTATCAGCTCAGCGTCGCCGATTTGCGGTCCCTAGACCTGCCGGAGTTTGCCCTCGACCAGGCCCTCGCCCTGGCGCTGGACGACGGCCACGTCGTCGCCATCGCCCGGGCGCAGCTGGCGCGCGCCGACGTCAGCCTGGCGCGCCGCGATCGGCTGGGCTTCAAGACCGAGCGAGTGCTGGGGCTCGCCGCGAGCGCCTGACTCGCCAGTGTAGCAGGATGTGGGCGGCGACGAAGAGCAAGCACAGCACGCCCACCCAGTCACCCAGGCGGGTGTAGAGGGTGGTGCCCTGCAGCGGCACGAACTCGCCCAACAGGTTGCTGGGGGCGAAGATGCCGCTCTGGGTGAGGATGCGGCCCGTCGGCTCGATGAGGCTGCTGATCCCCGTGTTGGCGGCGCGCAGCAAAAATCGCCGATGCTCAATCGCACGAAACGCGCCCAGGGCCAGGTGGATGCGCGGCTCGATGCTCTGGCCGAACCAGGCGTCGTTGGTGAGGTTGACCAGCACGTCGGGCTGCTGGCGCGCGACGCGGCGCACAAAAGCCGGCAGGATGTCCTCGTAGCAGATCAGCACCCCGTAGCGCACCCCGTCCAGGACCAGCGGCTGGAGGTGCTTGCCGGGCCACAGTCGCAGGGTCTGCGGCGACAGGCCGTAGATCGACGGCAGCCAGTCGCCCCCCGGCAAGTACTCGCCGAAGGCCAACAAAACGGTTTTGTCGTAGGCGCCAAGCAGCCTGCCGTCGCCGGCGGCCAAGAAGGCCGAGTTGTACAGCCGTCGACCGTGGGCGCCGTGCTCGATGCGCAGGCCGCCAAAAATTAGCGGCGTCTTCAGCGATCCCAGGACCGTCTGCTTGACCTCCGGCGTCCCGGTCTCGATGCCGAAGTAGTAGGCGGACTCGGGCCAGATGATCACCTGCGCGCCCGCAGCCTCCAGCTGCAGGCTCTGCTGCCGATGGCGCTCCAGGCCCTCGAGAGGGTTGTCGGATTTTTCGTAGATCCCCATGTTGGCCTGTACCAGGCCTACTTTAATGCGACGGGGAGATTGCCGCAGCAGGACGGCGTAGTCGTCCAGCCGGCGGGCGCCGTAGGCGACGTTGCCGCCCACCAAGATGAAGCTTGCCACCACGCCGATGGCGGCACGCCGGCACAGGCGCCGGCGCCGCAGCAGGTGGGCCAGCAGCGCCTGGCATGCGCCGTGACAGGCGACCAGGATGAAGCTCAGGCCCAAGGTGCCCCACAGCTCCAGCCCCTGCAAAACCAATGGCTGCAGATACTGCGAGTTGGCGATGTAGGAGGGGAAGATCGCCGGAAAGAGCCACTCCGCCAACACCATGCACACCGCCGCTGCCAGCCCCAAAGGCACGCCGCGGCGGCGGTGCAGCCACCAGCATCCAGCCCCCCAGACGGCAAAAAGCGACGATTGCGCGACGCACAACAGCAGGTAGACAGGCACCGCCAACACCCAGGGCAGGTAGGCGAAGTGGCGCAGCATGTGGACGATCCAGGTGTAGCAGCCCAGGTGCGCCACGAACCCGCTCAGCCAGCCGAGGGCGGTGGCACGGCGGCAGTCGACCCGTGCGTCGGCCAGGGCCCAGAGGGTGGGCACCAGGGCTATCCAGGCCAAAAACCACTGGTCGAAGCCGCAAAAGCCCAGCGCGTAGAGGACGCCGCCCAGGGCGGCCAATCCGTAGAGGCGTGGAATGGCCAAAAACTCACGGCGCAGGCGATGCCAGCGTCGCGACGACGGGAAAAGCAGGGACATGCGCGGCTGTATAGCGGCTGTGCGGGAAGCTGCCAATTGGCCCGACTTGACCCCCGCAGGAGCGCTCACTATACCCTCGGCCCATGCCGATCTACGAATATCAATGCGACGGCTGCGAGCAGGTCTTCGAGGTGTTCCAAAAACACACCGATCCGCCGCCAGCACGCCACGCCTGTGGTTCCGCGCAGGTGCGCCGGGTGCTTTCCAACACCTCCTTCGTCCTCAAAGGCACCGGCTGGTACGCCACCGACTACGGCAACCGCAAAGACGGCGACGCTGCCGCCAAAAAACGTGAACGCGGCGGCAAAGATGCCAAAGACGTCCCCAGCACCGCCGCCGGCAAAGAAAGCAAGGACGACAAGGGCAGCAAGGGCCAGGACAAGGCCACAGGCGATGGCGGCAAACCCAGCGCCGGCGCCAGCACCGGCTCCGACGACGGCAAGCCGCCACGGCCCAAAAAAGGCAACGGCGGCGGTGGCTCCGCCGCCGCTTGAGCGTCGCGCCGCTGCTGCCAGCCGACACCGTCGTGCTTTACGGCGGCAGCTTCGACCCGCCGCACATGGGCCATCAGATGGCCTGCCTCTACCTGCTGGAGGGCTGTGGCGCCCAGGCCGTCTGGCTGCTGCCCGTTGCCACCCACCCCTTCGCCAAGCGCCTGTCGCCCTTCGCGCTGCGTCTGGCAATGTGTGAGGCGCTGGCGCAGCCCTTTGGCGGCCGCGTGCGCGTCCTGGCCACCGAGGCAGAGCTGGGCGGCGCGGGGCACACCTTCGACTTGGTCTGTGCCCTGCAGGCCGCCCACCCGCAGCAGGCCTTCGCCCTAGCGCTGGGCACCGATCTGGCCGCCGAGGTAAAAAGCTGGCACCGCTGGGAGGCGCTTCGTCGACGGCTGCCCATCTGCTGGCTGGGTCGCGCCGGCTACCCGGGTCCGCAGGCGCTGCTGATGCTGCCGGAGGTCTCCAGCAGCGCCATCCGCGCCCGCTGCGCCGCCGGCGAGCCCCTCGGCGGCTGGGTGCCGGTGGCGGTGGCAGCACAGATCCGGGAGAATGCGCTGTACGCCGGCAGTTAAAGGCCGTATAGGCCAAGCCATGGTCTCCTCGCCCGTCGCCCTCGTACCGCCCGCCGCCGCCGCCGCCCCCGACGACAACGCCGCCGCCCCCGGCTTGCCGGGGGTCTACATCGAGACTTATGGCTGCCAGATGAACCTGCTCGACTCCGAGCTGGTTCAGGGGCAGCTTGCCGCGCTGGGCTATCCGCTGGTGACGTCGCCTTTGGATGCCGGCGTCGTGCTGCTCAACACCTGCTCGGTGCGTGAGCTGTGTGAGCAGAAGGTGTGGTCCTACCTCGGCCGCCTGGGGATCCAGCGGCAGGCGCGCCCCAACCTCATCATCGGCGTCATCGGCTGTATGGCCGAGCGCGAGGGTGAGGGGATCTTCGCGCGTGCGCCGCACGTCGATTTGCTCTGCGGCCCCTCCGACCTCGACCGATTGCCGACGCTCATCGACAACGCCCGGCGGACGCGGCAGACCCAGGTCAGCCTCGCCGGCCACCGCTCGCGCCGCAGCAGCACCCAGCAGCGGGCCGCCGAGAAGCTGGAGGGGCTGGATTTAGCCCGCTTCACTTCGCCGGTGCATAATCGTTTTTCCGCCTACGTGCGCATCACCCGCGGCTGCAACAAGTTTTGCGCCTTCTGCGTCGTCCCCTACACCCGCGGCCCCGAGGTGCACCGCAGCCGCGTCGCCCTGGTCGACGAGGTGCGGCGTCTGGCCGACCGCGGCATCCAGGAGGTCACCCTGCTGGGGCAGACGATCAACCACTGGCAGCACCCGCA
>JBBSTS010000190.1:0-3813 GCA_038235675.1 Myxococcota bacterium
GATGTAGACGACGCCTGCCTGGGCGGGGGCGGCAAGCAGCAGCGCGGCACAGAGGACGGTGGCGACGCCGAGGCGCCAGGCAGGATGGGCAGGGGTGAGCATGAGGTCGAGGCTACAAAAGGTGGGCGAGATCGCCTACTTCTTGGCCGCCCGCCCTTGACGACGAGAAGGGCCATAACCAGCGTTCAGCGCAACGAAAGGACGGACGATGTCGAGCACCGATCTGCACGAAGAGCCCAAAGCTCTGAGCTCCAAGACCCGCGACATGCATCGCGCCATCTCCTCTTTGATGGAAGAGCTGGAGGCGGTCGACTGGTACCAGCAGCGAGTCGACGCCTGCGACGACCCCGAGTTGCGCCAGATCTTGGCGCACAACATGGAGGAAGAGATCGAGCACGCCGCCATGGTGCTCGAGTGGCTGCGTCGCAACCATAAAGGCTTTGCCACCAACTTGAAGACCTACCTGTTCACCCGCGCCCCCATCTGCGACGTCGAGGAAGAGGAGACCGGGGGCGGCGACCAGGGCGGTGGCAGCAACGACGAGGGCGGCAGCCTGGCCGAATCGCGTCGCCGGACCCTCGGCTCGCTGGGAGGTGGCGCATGAGCTACCTAAGCCGCGCTGAGGCGCCCATAAGCGACGCAATTTGGAAGCGCATCGACGTCGAAGCGCTTAGTGGGGCACGAACCATCCTCACCGCCCGACGTTTTTTGCAGGTCGACGGCCCCTACGGCCTGGGCCTGACGACGTTAGAAATTGGCCAGGATGATCTGTGCCGCAAGGCGGAGAAAGACGAGGCGGTGGCGGTCGGCAGCCGTGCCATCAGCGTGCCGATGCTGCGCAAGAATTTCGCCCTGAGCCTGCGGCGCCTGGCAGCCGCCGAGCAGCTTGGCCAGCCGCTGTTGTTGACCCCGGTCAGCGATGCCTCCGAGGCTGTGGCTCGCCGTGAGGAGGAGGTGGTCTACTACGGTCAGCCCTCTTTTGCGCTGCCAGGGCTGCTCAGCGTCGAGGGCCGCAACGAGATGCGCTCCGAGAGCTGGCAGGACCTCGACCAGGCGCTGCAGACGGTCCTCGAGGCGGTCACCCGCCTGGATAAAGAGGGCTACAATGGCCCCTATGCCCTGGCCTTGGAGCCCGCCCTCTACAACGGCCTCTACCGGCGATACAGCGGCACCGACATGTTGCAGGTCGAGCACCTCGCGAGGCTGTGCAAAAAAGGTGTCTACAAAGCGCCGATCACCGGCGCCGTGTTGGTGGACACGCGGGTGGGGCGCCTGGTGGTGGGGCAGGACCTCCAAACCGGTTATGCACGCCAGGACGGGCTCAACTGCCACATGTTCGTCACCGAAAGCATCGCCCTGTTGGTCGAGGAGCCCAAAGCCATCTGTCGGATCGTGACGCCGCAGGCCCCCGAGCTGTCGTAGGCCACCCACCTCGCGTCGCTGCCTCGGCACCGACGCCGCCCTCGCACAGTGTTTTTAGAGGGTGGCGCCAGTGCCGAGCAGTATGGCTAGGTCGTAACGCAGTCGGTCAACCACCAAGGCATCCAGACGGATGCTGCGACCTTTGAGACCCTCGAAGCATGCCGCCAGCAGGCGGTCTACCGCAACTGAGTCAACAGCCGCACCTTGCTCGTGGCAAAAAGCCTCGAGCAGGGGCATGAACTCAGCAGCACGCGGCTGGTAGATGTGGGCGGCAAAGTAGTCGACCGCCTGCTTCGCCGCCGGCGGTCCCGCAAATAGGGCCATGAAGAGCTCCGCTTTTAGAAGTTGGCGTAGATGCGTGCCTCCCAGGGCCGCAGCTGCATCTTGCCGGCGGGGGAAGGGTCGACCAAGTCGGGGTAGTTCACGAAGAGCAGGCGCGGCGGCGAGCCGAGGACCTCCTCGAGATGAACGGGGACGTCGGTGACGCTGCCGGCAAAGTTGAGCATGATGACGACGCGCTGGCCGTCCAGCTCGCGGCTGTAGACAAACAGCTTGTCATCCAGCGGCAGCAGGTCGTGATAGGCCCCGCCAACCAAGACTTCGTGCTGTTTGCGCAGGCCAATGAGACGCTTGTAGTACTGCAGCACCGAGTAGGGGTCGGCCTGGCTCTGGGCGACGTTGATGGTCTGGTAGTTGGCGTTCACCTTGGTCCACGGCTGGTGGCCGGAGAAGCCAGCGAAGGGGCCACTGTCCCACTGCATCACGGTGCGGACGTTGTCGCGGTTGCGGGCCGCGACGTTGGCCATCACCTTCAGCGGCGACTCGCCCGCGTGGATGGCGGTGGTGTAGTAGTTGCGCGCCTCGATGTCGTCGACCTCTTCGATGCGCGTGAAGGTGCCGTTGGTCATGCCGATCTCTTGCCCCTGGTAGATGTAGGGGGTGCCCTCGAGGGTCAGCAGCAAGGTGCCGAGCAGGGCGGCGGACTGAACGCGGTAGAAGCGGTCGTCGCCGTAGCGAGAGACGCAGCGCAGCTGGTCGTGATTTTCCAGGTAGTTGGCTATCCAGGCGCGTCCATGCGGCACCGTCTGCTGGCGACCGATCACCCGTTTGAACTCGCGCAGCTGCAACGGGATGGCGTTGAACTTGTCGCTTTTGATGTCGACGTACATGTGGTCGAACAAAAAGACCTCATTGAGCTCGCCGCGCTGCAGGCCGGCGTACTCCAGGGTCACCTCGACGGGACTGAAGGTGGCCTCGCCCACGGTGCGGGCGCCGGTCTGACGCAGCGCCACCCGCCGCAGCTCGCGCAGGTAGTCGTGCACCTGCGGCTGGTTGATGAAATACTGCATGCCGCGGCCGGCGCGGGCCGTGTCGCTGGCGGGGGCGTCCAAAAAGCGCTGGTCCTTGCCGATGAAGCCCACCGAATCGAGGCGAAAGCCGTCGACGCCGCGGCGCAGCCAGAACTCCATGACGGCCGCCATCTGTTGGCGCACCGCCGGGTTGTGCCAGTTTAGATCGGGCTGGTGCATGCTGAAGAGGGCGAGGTAGTAGGCGCCAACGCTCTGGACGTAGTGCCATGCAGAGCCGGAGAAGACCGCCGTCCAATCGTTGGGCTTGTCGCGCCAGATGTAGAAGTCTTGGTGGCTGGCGGCAGCCGCGGCGCGCTCGGCGGGCGTGCCGTAGTAGCGCCGTGCCAGGCCATCGAGTTGCTCGGCCGCACTGGGATAGCCCAGCGCGGTAGCTTTCTCGCTGGTCTTTTTCAGGTCGGCCACCGCCACCGCCAGGCTGGCGAAGGGCTCGGCCTGGGCCGAGAACTCGGCCGGCAGGGGCTGCTGGCGCAGCAGCTGACGCATGCCCCGGTAGAAAGCGCGATCGCTGACCTGCAGGTGCTTCGGCGCGATCTTAGGTAGCTGCTGCTGGAGGCTTTTGAGGCGCGCCTCCTGGACGAACCATGGGTGCGCATCGGAAGTGTGGTTGAGCACCAGGTCCATCATCAGCTTGAGGCCGCGGGCGTGTAGGGCATCGCGTAAAGCATCCCAGTCGGCCAGGGTGCCGAAGGTGCTGTCGATGTCGAGGTAGTCGGTAACGTCGTAGCCGTTGTCGTAGTTGGTGGTGCGGTTGACCGGGCAGAGCCAGACTATGTCGACGCCGAGGTCCTTGAGGTAGTCGACGCGCCCGTCCATGCCGCGTAGATCGCCGATGCCGTCGCCGTTGCCATCGGCAAAGCTGCGGGGATAAACTTGGTAGACGACTTCTTTTTGCCAGGGCTGCAGCACGGGACCTCGCGGGGGGGAAGACTGAGCCCAGGCATCACGCTCCAGCCCCAGGGTCGCCCCCTGTAGGCAGAGCATCATCAGTGGCGCCGTTACCCAGCCACGCCGGCGGCGGCGC
>JBBSTS010000191.1:0-3811 GCA_038235675.1 Myxococcota bacterium
AAGGCGACCGCGTGGCGTTGTTGAGCAACACCACGCTCGACTGGGTGGTACTGGATCTGGCCATCTTGTCGGTCGGTGCGGTGACCGTGCCCATCTACGCCTCGCTGACCGCGGACGAGATCCGCTTCATCTGCGACAACTCGGGGGCGAGCCTGGCTTTGAGCCAAAAAGCGAGCCACACGCAAAAGTTCGTGGCCGAAAAGGCGCGGCTGCCGAAGCTGCGACGGCTGGTGCAGCTCGAGGGCGCGCTCGACCCGTCGGCCGCGCACGACGCTTGGGCGCAGACGCGCGAGGCCTTCTGGGCCACCGGCAAGGCGCGGCTGGAGCCGCTGCAAAAAACCCTCGCCGAGCGTCGCGCTGCGATCGCTCCGGTCGACCTCATGTCGATCATCTACACCTCGGGGACCACCGGCCGCCCCAAAGGGGTGATGACCACGCACGACAACATGCTCAGCGTCGCCGAGGCCATCGGCGCCATCGGCATCGTCCACCGCGACGACATCCAGCTGCTCTTTTTGCCGCTGGCACACGTCTTTGCCAAGGCCCTGGTGATGGCCTGGCTGACCTCGCAGCACACCCTGGCCCTCGCCCAGAGCCCCGACACCTTGCGGGCCGACCTGCTCAGCGTTCGGCCGACCCTGATGGCCGGGGTGCCGCGCATCTTCGAGAAATTCTACGCCGCGGTGCTTGCCAAGGGGCTCAGCGGCAGCCCTCTGCGGCGGCAGCTTTTCGCCCGTGCGCTGCAGCTCTCCGCCCAGATGGGTGAGGCGACCCTGCAGGGCCGGCAGCTGCCGGCGTGGCAGCGCCTGCAGTTCGCCATTTTGCAGCGCACGGTCTTCGCGCAGATCGGCAAGGGCCTGCGCTTAAGCCTCGGCGGACGCATGCGCCTGCTGGTCTCCGGGGGCGCGCCACTGGCCAGCAAGATCGCTTTTTTCTTTCATCATGCTGGGCTGTTGCTGGTGGAGGGCTGGGGGCTGACCGAGACCGGCGCCGCCAGCTGCGTCAATCGCCCCGACGACAACGTCATCGCCAGCGTCGGCGCGGCGCTGGCGAGCGTCGAGGTGAGCCTCGCCGCCGACGGCGAGCTGCTGCTGCGCGGCCGGGCGCTGATGCCCGGCTACTGGCAGGATCCCGCCGCCACCGCCGAGGCCATCCGCGACGGCTGGTTCTACAGCGGCGACGTCGGCACCCTAGACGCCGCCGGCAGGGTACGCATCGTCGACCGCAAAAAAGATCTGATCGTCACCGCCGGCGGCAAGAACGTCGCGCCGCAAAATCTCGAGGGCCTGCTCAAGACCCATCGGCTCATCTCGCAGGCGGTCGTCCACGGCGACCGGCGCAAGTACCTCTCGGCGCTGTTGACCCTCGACGCCGACGAGCTGCGGTCCTTGGCCCAGCACCTCGGGCTAGGCTCGGCGTCCTACGCCGAGCTTACCCAGCGCCCGGAAGTTTTAACCGTCGTGCAGGAGCTCGTCGAGCAGTTCAACGGCCAGCTGGCGCGCTACGAGTCGATCAAAAAATTCAAGGTGCTCGACCACGACTTTACCCAGGACAGCGGCGAGCTGACCCCGTCGCTGAAAATCAAGCGCAAGCTCATCACCCAGCGCTACCAGGCCGTCTTCGACGGTTTTTACGACGAGGCTTACTGATTGAGGCCTTGACAAAGCAGCCGTCGTCGGTGTACCCGGCCAGCACCCCGGCACGCGGCAGCGCGTGTTTCTAGGCGCGTAGCTCAGTGGTAGAGCACTACCTTGACACGGTAGGGGTCGACAGTTCAATCCTGTCCGCGCCTACCACTTCGCCCGGGAGCCCCCCTGATCACCGCCTCGATCACCCTGACCCTGCCTGATGGCTCGACCCGCAGCGTGGCGCGGGGCACGACCGTGGCGCAGGTCGCCGCCGACATCGGCAAGCGCCTTGCCCGTGACGCCATCGGCGGCGTCTTCGTGCCCGCCGGCGGCGCGAACAGCGACGGGGGCGGCCACATCGTCGACATTCACACGCCGCTGCGTGAGGACGGCAGCCTGCGCATCGTCACCGTCAAGTCACAGGAGGGCCTCGAGGTCCTGCGCCACTCGACCGCCCACCTGATGGCCAGCGCCGTGCAGCGCTGCTTTCCCGGCACCCAGGTGACCATCGGCCCGGCCATTGCCGAGGGGTTCTACTACGACTTTGACCGCGCTGGCGGTTTCAGTCCCGAGGACCTGCTGCTGATCGAGGCGAAGATGCGTGAGCTGGCCGCCGCGGATCTGCCGCTGGAGCGCCGCGAGGTCAGTCGCGCCGAGGCCAAGGCCCTCTTCGACGGCCTCGGTGAGGTCTACAAAAGTCAGCTGATCGACGCCATCCCCGAAGGCGACCCAATCTCCCTGTACCGCCACGGCGACTGGCAGGACCTTTGCCGCGGGCCCCACGTGCCGCGCACTGGTCTCTTGCGGGCTTTTAAGCTCACCCACGTTGCCGGCGCCTACTGGCGCGGCGACGAGCGCAACCCGATGCTGGCGCGCATCTACGGCACGGCGTTTTGGGACCAAAAAGCCCTCGATGCGCATTTTGTCCGGCTCGAGACGATTAAAAAGCGCGACCACCGGCGACTGGGCAAAGACCTCAACCTCTTCAGTTTCCATCCCCTGGCGCCAGCGATGCCTTTCTTCCACCCCGCCGGGGCCGCCATCTACACCCAGCTGGCCGACCTGGTACGTCGGTACTACCGCCTGCTCGGCTTCGACGAGGTGATCTCGCCGCAGCTCTTCGACATGCAGCTGTTCGAGCAGTCGGGGCACGCCGCCCATTACGAAGAGAACATGTTCATCTGCGCCATCGACGAGCGCCGCGTCGGCGTCAAACCGATGAACTGCCCCGGCCACGCGCTGATGTTCGCCGCCCAAAAGCACTCCTACCGCGAGCTGCCGCTGCGCTTTGCCGACTTCGGCCGCCTGCATCGCTACGAGCGCTCCGGCGTCACCGCCGGCCTGACGCGGGTGCGCAGCTTCGCCCAGGACGACGCGCACATTTTCTGCCGCGAAGACCAGATAGGCGTCGAGATCGAGCGCCAACTGCTGATGATCGCCGACATCTACCGCCATTTCGACTTCACCCACCGCCTCACCCTGTCGACGCGGCCCCAGAGCTCGCTGGGGCGCGAGCAGGGCATTGCCCCGGCCGAGGCGCAGGCGTGGGACGCCCTGTGGCAGCGCGCCGAGGACCTGTTGAGCGAGGCCCTGAGGGCCAGCGGCACCCCCTTCTCGGTGTCGGCCGGCGACGGCGCATTTTATGGCCCCAAGATCGACTGTCACGTCGAGGATGCTTTGGGACGATCGCACCAACTGGGCACCATTCAGCTGGATTTTGGCCTGCCGCGGCGTTTCGATTTGACCTACACCGACAGCGACAGCCGCCAACAGCGTCCGGTGATGGTGCACCGTGCCGTACTCGGCTCGCTGGAGCGCTTCATGGGGATCCTATTGGAGCACTGCGGCGGCGACTTGCCCGTATGGCTCGCCCCCGAGCAGGCGCGGGTGATCTCGTTGGGCCCGGAGACCTTGGACTACGCTCGCGCCCTGGCGCAGCGGCTGTCGGATGCCGGCATGCGCGTACGCCTCGACGGCCGCGCCGAGAAGCTGGGCTACAAGATCCGCGCCGCCGAGCTGCTCAAGGTCCCCCAGCTGTTGGTGGTGGGCGCCAAAGAGCAGGCGGCGCAAACTGTCGCCCTGCGCCGCCGCCAGGGAGGCGGCCAGCAGAGCATGGCGCTTGACCAGGCGATTGACGCCGTGATAAGAGCCGCCGCTATCCCTGTCCCAGGTCCTGCCATGCT
>JBBSTS010000192.1:0-3808 GCA_038235675.1 Myxococcota bacterium
GCCTCCGACAGCGACATCATCGCCGCCTCCAGGCGCAGCACGTCCAGCTTCGCCTGGCGCGCGCCGCCGCGTCGTTCGGGGCGCAGCTCGGCAGCGGCGGCGCCCCCCTCGGCGGCCGGCGATTCGCTGGCCTCGTGCTCCGACTCCTCCTCGTTCAGCAGGTTGAGCGGCGAGGGAAGTGGCGTCTCACGACGCAGCACCCGGCGGTTGATCAACAGCAGGTAGCCGCTGTTGTTTTTGGCCTGCAGAACCACGTCACGGCGCGCCGAGGAATCCAGCGAGATCGGCACCACCGGCCCCGGAAAAGGCACCAGCTCGCCCAGGACCATGGCGGGCAGAACCGCCGGCGGCTGATCTGCCAGGCGCGTCATCGCCCCGCTCGGCGTCCTCTCGTCGGCCATTTCTACCATCCGCTCAAAACCTCGTTTACCTTCTGCGAGTAGGCGCCAAAGAGGGGTCAAACGGCACCCATGTCAAGGCCCCGCCGCCCCACAGGAAGTCTCCGATGCCCCTGCCGCTATTTTGCCTACTCGCTCACCTGCTGGGAGCCACCGACCCTGCAGCGCCGCAAAGCGACGCGCGCGAGGTGAGCTTTTTGGGCTTCGCCGCCAACGAGGCAGCATTGGCCTGGAAAGTGCGCCACCAGCAGCGCTTCGCCGACGGCAGCGTCGACACCTTTACGGTCGTGCGGCTGCTGAGCACCTCCGAGCCCAAACTGCTGGCCACCTTCTTGCTCGCGCCGCTGCGCCACCACCCGGCGCCAGGCCGCGCCGCACTGCAGCAAGCGGCGCTGCGCCGGCGCCACCCCGACCTCGCAGGCGCCGCGTCGGCTGCAAGCTGGCGAAAGCTAAGGCGCCAAGGGCGCTTTGCATCGATTGCCCACGACTTCGGCGACGTGGTGGTTCGCCTTGGCGCCGACCAAGACAGCAAGATGCAGGCCGAGGGCGAAGGCAAAAAGAAGCGCCTCAAAGTGCAGGCCAAAGACAAAGGCGCCCTTGGGTTCACCGCCATCTGCCGCCTGTTCGAGGGCGAAATGGTGGCGCTGGGGCACTTTCGCGCCGAGCCCTCCGTCCTTTTCGCCCCACCGCTGCGGGCTGAATTTCACGTCTACTATTCCCACACCGGCCACTTGGTGGCGGGGCTCAACACCTTCTTCGACGCCAACGGCCGCCGCGGCAGCTCGGAGGGCGTCCTGATGGTGACCCCCGAGAACGATCCCCTGGGCGCCACCGGCGTCGGCATGCTGCAGATGGTCGAAAACCAATCCCGCAGCTTCTATAACGACTACAACCGCATGCATCCGCGCAGCAAAGGGATCTATGAGCAATACGTCGGCAAGTGGTTTTAGACGCTGCCCACGTGCCCCTTGGCGGCGCGGTGACGCTCATAGTCTGGAAAGAGCTGGCGGCGATTCTTGAGGATGGCAGCGCGCCCGGCGTTTGATTGGCGGATGATCTCTGCGCGGTCCAAAGCCGGCAGGTAGCGGCGGTGGGGGCCGTGCTCGTGTTTGGCGAGATAGGCGATGAGCGGCTCGACGCTGTAGCCCAGCTCGGCCAGCGCTTCGCCCGCGAAGAGGTCGGCGCGGGTCTCCTCGACCTGGCAGAGCTCGTCGAGCTGCGCCGGGGTGAGCTGGCGCGTCTCGTCGGGGTCGGGCTGCTCCTCGTCGCGTTCACGGCGCTGGCCGCCGGCGGTCTCCGGCTCGTCCTCGGCGCGGCGCCGACGGCGGCCGGTGCGCCAACGCTTGGGCTGGTGGCCGATCTCATGCGCCAGAGCCCCCAAGATCACCTCGGGGCTGTCGCGGTTTTCTTCCAAGAATTGGGCCCCCATGTAGATGCGGCCCTCGGCGTCGACCGCGGCGGAGGGGAAGTCGGCGAGCAGCAGCTGGTACTCGTTGTCGCCGTCGCCGGCGAGGGCCGAGAACTTACGGCGAAAGCGCCCCAGTTGCTTGAGCATCGCCGCCAGCTGAGGAAATTGGGCCGGATCGAGCAGCCGCGGCGTCGGCCGACCGAAGAGGGCTTCCGAGATCTGCTTGCCCACCGGGGCGGCGACCTGTGGCCCCTGGTTGGCCATGCCAAGCGGGGTCGACTGGACGCTGGGCGACGAGACGGTGCTGCCATTTATCCGCATGCGATTCTCCTGTCCTTACTTTACCCCGTGCGCGGCCGTTTGGGATGGTCAATAAATTGCGGGGTCAGCCGAGGGGGCGCACAACAAGGTATGCCCCTGCTCGCCACCTTGGTGTTGGCTACGCTCCCCCTGGCCCTCCCCCGCATCGCCCTGGACCCCGGCCACGGCGGCAGCCAGCCAGGCACGCAAGGGATCTGCGGCGTCGCGGAGAAGAACGTCACGCGCGCGCTCGCCGGCCGCATCTATACCATCTTGCGCAACAGCCGCCTGGTCGAGCCCGTTTTGCTGCGCCGCGGCGACGAGACGGTGTCGCAGCAGGAGCGTGCCCAGCGCGCCAACGACGCCAAGGCCGTTTTGCTGCTGGCCATCCACGCCAACCACTCCTCCAACCGCAGCGTCCATGGCATCGAGACCTTCTTCCTCAGCCCGCAGGCCGCCACCGGCCGCCTGGCGCGCCTGGCCCGCTTCGAGAACGACGGCTGGATGCCGCCTGCCGCCGGCATGCCGCGACGCGGCAGCCCAGCGGCGGTGCAGCTCATCCTTCGGGGCCTGCGCCTGGATGCCGCCCACAGCGAATCGCAGGCGCTGGCGATGCGCGTCCAGCGCACCCTCAGCTCGCAGCTCCACAGCCGCGGTCGGGGCGTGCTGCAGGCCCCTTTTCGCGTCTTGGTGGACGCACAGATGGCCGCGGCGCTGGTAGAGGTGGGCTTTATGTCCAATCCGGACGAGTGTCGGCGGCTGCGCCATCCAGCCTACCAGCAGACGGTGGCGACGGCGCTGAGCGAGGCGCTGATCATGCACGTTGCCGCCCACCACGCCCCGGCGCTGCTGGGCCGCAACGGCGGCGAGGGCGGCCCGGCGCACGCGGGACTGCGCGCCCTGGCGCAGAGCACGCTGCTGGACTAGAAGCCGGCGCATGCCACGCCGTGCCCCCCATGCCCTCCGACCCGTCACCATCGCCCCCCACCCCATCTCGCACCCCGAGGGCTCCGCACTGGTCTGCTTCGGCGACACGCAGGTGCTCTGCTGCGCCTCGGTGGAGGAGCGCGTGCCGCCGTGGCTGCAGGGCCGCGGCCGGGGCTGGGTCAGCGCTGAGTACGACATGCTGCCGCGCGCCACCACCACCCGCAGCAGCCGCGATTCACATCGCGGCAAGATCAGCGGCCGCACCCAGGAGATCGGCCGCCTGATCGGCCGCGCCCTGCGCTCGGTCGTCCATCTGCCGGCCTTGGGCGAGCGCCTCATCACCGTCGACTGCGACGTGCTGCAGGCCGACGGCGGCACCCGCTGTGCCGCCATCACCGGCGGGTATGTGGCGTTGGCACTGGCCATCGCCCACCTCGAAGAGGGCGACAAGATCAAAGCCGGAGCGCTGCCTGGCCGCGTCGCCGCGGTTGCGGTGGGGATTTTGGCCGACGGTCCGCAGCTGGATCTAGACTACAGTATGGACGCCCGCGCGGCCGTCGACCTCAACGTGGTCATGGCCGCCGACGCCAGCCTGGTCGAGGTCCAGGGTACCGGCGAGCAACGGCCTTTCAGCCGCCAAGAGCTCGACGACATGCTGGACTTGGCTTTTGGTGCCCTGCCCCAGCTGCTGGCGGCGCAGGATGCCGCCCTCGCCATTCCTTACGCCGCGCGGCGCCCCCGGGGGAGCGCCGGCAGCCCGGCGGCGTGAGTGCGC
>JBBSTS010000193.1:0-3805 GCA_038235675.1 Myxococcota bacterium
GGCGGCAGCGCGGCATCCAGTTGGGCGCGGCTGACGTCTTTGATCAGCACGCAGGTGCCCGAGCCCATGAAGTCGCGGTCGAAGAGCCCTACGTAGGTGGCGTTGGCTTCCAGCACGCGGCTTAGCTGGCTCAAGGTCGCGCTGGTGACGGTCATGATGCTGGTGCCGGTGTCGGCCAGGACGTTGGCCATGTTGTTGGCGGCGATCGACAGGTTGGTGTCGCCGATGCTGATGCCGCTGAGCGATACCAGGTAGTAGCCTGGGTTGGGGGCCTTGTTCCACTGCATCGGGGTGTACTGCGGCGCTGCGGTGGTGAAGTTGGCGTCGAAGGTGCCCATCCACAGCCGCCCGTCCAAATCGCACAGCTGCACCGCGAAGAGGTTGGGGTTGCGGGTGCTCGCCGCCCAGCTGTTGAGGTAGGAGTCGACCTGCGTCGGGCCTAAGTTGGCGGGGGCCAGGCCGATGATGCCCTCCTGGGGCGATGCCTGCAGCGTGCCGGTGCATGAGCTGGGGATGAACATGCTGGGCTGGTTCTGACTGTCGAGGCTCTGATGGATGATGGCCCCCAGTGCCATCTGGGTGGCGCCGGTGGTGCCGAGCTGAACCTGGTCGCTGTAGGCTTTGCCATCCCAGCCGGTCTGCGTCGAGGCGTCGGCGTCGCCGTACATGGCGTTCACCGCCCGATTGAGGTCCTTGGCGTTGGCGCCGCTGGGGTCGTACAGCGGCGCGAGCTCGTCGCAGTCGTCGCAGAGGGTCGAGGCGATGGCCAGCGACTTGGAGCCCGAGTCGACCAGCAGGCTCAGAGATTGCGTTTTACCTACCGTGCCGACGGCGGAGTAGTCGGCCTGGAAGCAGCCGCGCAGAGCCAAGGCGCCAGGTGCATTGGGGTCCATGCCGTCGCCGAGCTCAGCGGTGACGCTGCCGCTGCCTGGCCGGGCGCTGCTGCTGCCAGAGTCCTGGCAGGCCAGAGCAAGCGTGCTCATTAAAAAAAAGGTGGCGACGCGACGAGGGTACGGCTGCATGCGACGACGCTACATGAGCCGTGGCGTGGACCAATCTTTTTCGTCTACCGACGAGCTTTTTTGCGCGCCTTCTTCTCGGCCTTGCGCTTGGACCTGTTCTTGTCGCGCTGTTTTGCCGCGCTGGCGCCCGCGGGCCCCACCGCCATCGGCGCCCGCGGCAGCAGGCCGCCGAAGGCCTGGCCGCCAGCGCCGCCGCCCGCCAGGCGCGGCGCCATTGCGGCGCCGCGGCCGCCGCGCTTGCCGCCCAGCTGCGGCATGCCGCCGAGCATCCCGGGATCCTTCTTCAGGCCGCCGAGCATCTTCTTCATGGTGCCGAACTGCTCGAGCATCTGCTTGACCTCCTCGGGCTTGCGGCCCGAGCCCTTGGCGACGCGCAGCTGGCGGGGGAGGGTGAGCAGATCGGGCTGTTGGCGCTCCTTGGGGGTCATCGACTGCAGCATCGACTCCATGCGCACGAAGACCTTCTCGTCCACCGTCGCCGGCATGGCGGCGCCCGGCAGCGGCATCTTCCCCAGCAGGTCTTTTATCGAGCCCATCTTTTTCAGCGTCCGCAGCTGGCTCCAAAAATCCTCCAGGGTAAACTGCCCCTGGAGCATCTTCTTGGTCTCGCGCACCGCCTGCTTCTCGTCGACCGCCTGCTCGAAATCTTGCATCAGGCCGACCAGATCGCCCATGCCCAAGATCCGCGAGGCGAGACCCTCGGGCCGAAAGGACTCGAGCTTGTCGAGCCCTTCACCGACGCCCAAGAACTTAATCGCTTTGCCGGTAACCTCTTTGATCGACAGGGCGGCGCCGCCGCGTGCATCGCCGTCGAATTTGGTGAGGATGAAGCCGCTCAGATCCAGGCGGCGGTCGAAGGCGTGCGCGGTGCGCACCGCGTCCTGGCCGGCCATCGCGTCGCAGACCAAAAAGATGTTGTGCGGCTTGGTCTGCGCCTTGATGTCTTCGAGCTCCTGCATCAGCGGCTCGTCGACGCTGAGGCGGCCGGCGGTGTCGTAGATCACCACGTCGCAACGCTGCCGGCGCGCCTCGGCCAGGCCCAGCGTGCACAGCTGCGTCGGCGTCTTGTCGGCCTGGAAGAAGACTGGCACCTTCAGCTTCTCGCCCAGGATCTGCAGCTGGGTAACCGCCGCCGGGCGGGCGATGTCGGCCGCCACCAACAGCGGCCGCCGCTTGCGGCTCAGCAGGTAGCGCGCCAGCTTGCCGCAGGTGGTGGTTTTTCCTGCCCCCTGCAATCCGACCATCATAATTTGGGTGAGCGGCTTGCGGAAGGCGATAGGCTGCGCGTCGACCGGGCCCAGCAGCGCCACCAGCTGTTTTTGGCAGATGGCGATAAAATGGTCGCCGGGGGTGACGGCCATCTTCTTACCGGCTTTTTTGGCGGAGAGCTCGACGATTTCGCCGATGGCCTGCGCCTTGACGCGGCTGAGAAATGCCTTGGCGACCCCCAGCTCGACGTCGCCCTCCAGCAGCGCCACGCGGATTTGGCGCACGGCAGCATCGATGTTTTCCGCGGTAAGGGTGGTGCGGCCGGTGAGGGCGTTTTTGGCGGCTTCAAACCCTTTTGAGACGATTTCTAGCATGGCCCGTCTTTGCCATACGGGGCCGTTTTTGCCCAGGGCTGTAGCCGCCATGGTGGGAATATATGCCCCGGCAACGTGGTTGAGTCTGCGCCCCCTGCGGCCGCTCGCCGGTCCGATACCGAAAGCTTCCTATGCCCCAGTCCGTCGCCTCCCTCCCCTTCGCCTCACAACAGGCCGATGCCTATGGTGCAGCGGGCCAGTCCGTCGCCTCGGAAGCCTATCGCCACGTCGCCACCGGCGGCGCGCTGCCGCGCATGCCCTACGCCCCGGTGCGTTGCGACGACCACCACAGCAAGATCCAGGCGCTGGCCGAGCCCATCCTGACGGGCCTCAAGAAAAAATATAAGGTTCTAGGACGCACGCTGGCGGTTGCCGGTGGCCTGGGCGCCGGCGCCGGTGCCGGCGTGGTCGTCGCTGCCGCCCTGCATGCCACGGCCCTGGCGGCGGTTTCCAGCACCCTGATGTTTCCGCCGGTGATCGTCGCCTTGGTGGCCCTGCCGATCGTCGGCGCAGTGCTTGCCGGGACGCTGATCCGCTGGGGCGGCCGCGCCCACTTCAAGAAGAACCCCCAGACGCGCGCGGCCATTGCCGAGCTGCAGAACCTGCAGCGGGCCTTTTTGACCCAGAAGGCCCGGGGCCCCCTGAGCCCCGGCGACCAAGACGTCCTCAGCCACGTCACCGCGGTGCTTGGCCGCTTCGAAAAAGTGGGGATCGGCGGCGATTTGGGACGCCTGGGCCTGCTCAGCCTGGTCACCGGCGCCCTCTCGGGGCTCATCGCCGCCGCCATCGTCGCCATGGTTGCAGTGGACGGCGGCGGCGGCGACATGGGCTGCAGCGGCAGCCAAGGCGGCTTCTTCGGCCCGCCCGTCTATTGGGGCTACCACCCCCTCTACCTCTGGGACACCCCGACGTTCGCGACCGGCCGCGGCCACCGGACCTACGAGCAGAAGTTGCAGCTGCGCAAACTCAACGCGGCGCAGGGATCGGCCGTCATACCCGAAGACATTGCGCCCCTTAGTTAAACGGGACGTCCTCGGGGTCGGTGCTGGGGACGAAGGCCGCCGGCAGGGCGCCGCCGTCCAGGTGCACCTGGATGGCGACGCATTGGTGCAGCGCATGCAGCTGACAGAGGGCATCTTCCAGGCTGCTGGCCAAGTCCTCGCACTGCGCCGGCGGCGGCGCCGCGCCGCAGGTGGGGCA
>JBBSTS010000194.1:0-3765 GCA_038235675.1 Myxococcota bacterium
CTCGCCGCCCTCGCCGGCGCCGATGGCCATCGGCAACATGCCCAAGATCATCGCCAGGGCCGTCATCAATACCGGCCGCAGGCGCGTTTTGCCGGCCTCCAGCGCCGCAGTGGCAGCGTCGGCGCCATTCTCCTCACGGTATTCGTTGGCGAAGTTGACCAGCAAAATGCTGTTGGAAGTGGCAACCCCCACCGCCATGATGGTGCCCATCAAAGATTCGACGTTGACGCTGGTATGGGTCAGCGCCAGCAAGATGAAGACGCCCACCAATGCGCCTGGGACGGCCACCAAGATGATGAAGGGATCGATAAAAGATTGGAACAGCACCACCATCAGCAGGTAGATGAGCAAAATCGCCAGCACCAGGCCGCTGCCCAGCGCCGCAAAAGAGCCGCGCATGCTCTGCGGCTGCCCCTCGAGGCGCAGGCGCATGTTCGGCGGCAATTTCTGCGCCGCCATCAAGGCGTCTATTTCTGCGCTGACGCTGCCGAGGTCGCGCCCCTCGACCGCCGCGTCGACCTGTACCACTCGCTGCACCGAGACGTGCGAAATGAGCGATTTGGTCGACTGCGGCCGCAGGCGGCTGATGCTTCCGAGGTAGGTGGAATCGGTGGGCAGCGGCGCCAAAAGGCTGGCGTTGGCGGCGACGCCGCTGGCCGGCGTCAGCGGCAGGGCGAGCAGCTCGTCCACCGCCTGCACCTTTTGCAGCGGCGTCTGCAGCGCCACCACGTAGTTGACGTTGTTTTTGGGGCTAAGCCAGTAGGAGGGCGAAACCAAGGCGCTGGAGCTTAGGCTGGTGAGCATGTTGTTGGCGACGTCACGTTGGGTCAGGCCCAGCTGCGCGGCGCGGGTGCGGTCGACCTCGACCTCGATGGCGGGGTGGCTGATCCCCTGCGGGATGCGCACGTCGACCAGGCCGGGGATCTGCTTCATCCCGTCGCGCAGGCTGCGGGCGACCTCCATCGCGGCTTCCAGCCCTGCCCCCTCGATCACCACCTGCAGGGTCGCCGGCAGGCCGAAGTTGAGCACCTGGCTGACGATGTCCGCCGGTTGAAAGTAAAAGGTGCTGCCGACGAAGCGCTGCGGCAGCTGGGCGCGCAGCCGCTGACGGTAGGTGGCGGTGGGGGCGTGCGGGCCGCGCAGGGCGATGAGCAGGTCGGCATCCTGGCCGCCGGTGCTGTCGCTTTGCACGAAGCCCAGGTTGTAGCTCACCGGCAGCCCGAGGTTGGCGGTGATGGCATCGAGCTCGCCTGCCGGGATCGTCCGGCGGATCTCCGCCTCCACTTTCGCCACCAGGTGCTCGGTCTGCTCGATGCGCATGCCGGCCGGCGCGCGCACGTGCAGGCGCATCTGGCCGGCGTCCACCTCGGGAAAAAAGTCGCTGCCGACGCTCTGCACCACCGGCACCATGGCCACCAGGATGGTCGCGGCGGCGGCAAAGAGCAGGTGGCGGCGCAAGAGGGCGGCCTGCAGCAGACCACCGTAGGCCGCCACCAGGCGCTCGAAAAGTCTATCCCGCCCCTCGTTGAAGCGCTGCAAAAGAGATTTCTTGACCCCCGCCGGCCAGTGCAGCGGCTCGGAGGCCATCAGGTAGCGCCCCAGGGTGGGCACCAGCGTCCGCGACAGGCCGTAGGAGGCGAGCATCGACCAGACCACCGACAGGGCCAGGGGGGTAAACAAAAAACGTGCCGGGCCGGTGAGCAGCACCACCGGCGCGAAGACGATGCAGATGGTCAAGGTCGCCGCCAGCGCCGGCGTGGCGATCTGCTGCGCGCCATCGAGGATGGCGACGGTGAGGGTTTTGCCGAGGTGGCGGTTGCGGTGAATGTTCTCCACTTCGACGGTGGCGTCATCCACCAACATGCCAATCGCCAGCGACAGGCCGCCAAGGGTCATGATGTTGAGGGTCTCGCCCTGGAAATTCAACAGGATAAGGGCGAAGAGGATGGCGAGGGGAATGCTGGTGCAGACGATGACGACGCTGCGCCAGCTGCCCAAAAACAACATGATCATCACCGAGACGAGCAAAGACGAGACCCCCGCCTCGTGCAGGACGCCGGCGATGGCCTGGCGGACGAACACCGACTGGTCGGCATCCAAAGTGATTTCGATGCCGTCGGGGGCAGCGGCGCGGATGGTCGGCAGCAGTGCTTTGGTTGCGTCGACCACTGCCAGGGTGGAGGCCGTCGCCTTCTTGAGGATCACCAGGTAGGTGCTCCGCTTGCCGTTGACGCGCACGATGTTCTGTTGCACCGCAAAACCGTCGTGCACCTGGGCGACGTCACCCAGATAGACGGTGGCGCCGCCGGCGACCTTGACGGGGATCTGCTTGAAGTCCTCCACGCTCGCCGGGCTGTTGTTGATGGTGACGTCGAAGTCGGTGGCGCCGATGCGCAGGCTGCCGGCCGGGACGATGACGTTGGCTGCCTGCAGGGCGCTGACCAAATCGGCGTTGGAGAGGTGGTGCGCAGCCAGGCTCGACGGGTCGACGTCGATCATCACCTGTCGCGCTTTGCCGCCGTAGGGTGCCGGGGTCGACAGGCCCGGCACAGTGAACAGGCGCAGGCGCAAGAAGTTGAGGCCGTAGTCGAACAGCGCTTCCTCCGGCTGCGTTTTGCTGCGCAGCGTCAGCTGCGCCACCGGCACGTTGGAGGCGTTGTACTGCAGCACCACCGGCGCGGTCATCCCCGGCGGCATGGCGCGCAGCGCGGTGTTCGAAACGCTGCTGATCTGAGCAATGGCGCCGCCGATGTCGACTTCCTTATCGAAGTAAACCTTCAGCAGGCCAATGCCGTTGATCGACTGTGACTCCAACCGTGAGATCCCATTGACCGTCGAAGAGTAGGCGCGCTCAGCAAGCAGAACCACCCGCCGTTCCATGTCATCGGCACCCAGCCCCGGGTAGGACCAGACCACCACCACCACCGGAATGTCGATGGTAGGAAAAATGTCACGCCGCATGTTGGCGACGCTGAGCCCGCCTAAAACCACCAAACCGATGGCCAGTACCGCCACCGTATAAGGTCGCCGCAGACTAAGGCGTACCAACCACATCTATGGGCGCCCTGACCAAATACTCAAGCCTCGATTGCCCATCGGGGGAGTATAGGGGTGAAGCTGCGGCCACCAAAAAGTCCTCAACCGCCCCGGGCTAGGAGATGGCTGCATCGCCTTGACGTGGGAGGCTCAACATGGGCACAGACAAGCTCGGCTTGAGCGCTTGGGTCGAAACAACTGGGGTTTACTATGTTGAACATGACCGCACGAAGGTCGCTGACCAACGCTCGCGCCACACAGCGAGCAACCTCCGAAAGAGCTTTTTCTTCTTCCCGAGAATCATCAGGGGAGGAGCAAAGGGGCGCTGATCATCCTAAGACCGCAACAGAGCTCCCGGCTGGTGCGCTCCATCAGGGCGGACGCAGAAGAGTGGCGATCATCGGCGCCGGAGCGGCGGGTCTGGTGAGCGCCAAATGCATGCTCGAAGCAGGGATATACCCGACAATTTTCGAGAAAGCCTCCAGCATAGGGGGGCTCTGGGGGCCCGATGGCAAAGCCGCGTGGTCCACTCTACGCACCAACTTATCGCGTTTCACATGCTGCTTTTCAGATTTTCCCTGGCCCGACTCGGCACCAATGTTTCCGCAACAAGCAGAGGTAGGCGATTACCTCGCAGCGTATGCCCGTCAGTTTTTGCCGGACCAGAAGATGTGGCAGCTCGATGCCGAAGTCGTCGATATTTCGCCGGGATCGGCGCTCGAAGACCAA
>JBBSTS010000195.1:0-3763 GCA_038235675.1 Myxococcota bacterium
GGCGCGGCCCTCGGCGGCGCGGGCCTCGGATGTCCCTGCGACTGGCGCCTGCTCGACGAGGGGGGCCTGGCGGTGCGCAACCTCTGGTCGAGTGAGCCGAGCTAAGGCAGGGCGTACAGGCCGGAGTTGGCGATGAGTTCGTTGCTGCCGCCGGTCGACGAAATACCGTGGACGTAAACCTTGGCGCCCGGATTGGATGCCAAAAACCCAGACAGGTCGACCTCGAAGCGATAAAGGCTGCCCTGGGTTTGGCATGCCGCTGCCACCGCCGGCTCGCTGGGGACAGACGGCGTGAATTGGCCGAAAAACTGGCCTGTGCCAGCCGGTCCGCCAAGGTAGAGGTGAATAAAGATGGCGTCGGGATCGCCGACGTTGCAGGCCCATCCGTGCAGGAGGGTACGGCCGCTCGTCTGCAAAATCCCGTCGACCGAGCCGATCACCTTGGGGGTGGGCGCAACCGGCGGCGGCGTATTGGGGTTGGTGCTGCAGCCAACGTAGTAGTTTTTACAGCAGTAATGATCGTTGCGTGCCCCCCAGACGTCTGGCCGCGTGGACAAGTAGGCCTGATAGGTGGGGTATTGCGCCACATTGCCGTCTAACGCCTCGCCGGCGGCAAAGGGGATCATGGTCTCTATGTCGTCGGCAGGCGAGCGGCTCTGAAAGAAATTGTGGGTGGTGCCGATCACCGTCGGCATGGACATGACGATCTGGTGGGCCTTGCAGACGTTGCCAGCGCGCTGACTCAGGGGCACGTCGAACCAGCCCTGTTCACTGGCGAGGATCTTGGCGTGCTGGGCCGAATTGGGGTCCTGAACGCCGCGTGTCAGCAGCTGCGTGCGCTGGTAGTTGGCCAAGGTTGGCAAACCGCGGAAATTAAGCACGCCGGGGCCGTAGTCCACCCAAGGCTCGTAGTAGGGATGCACGGCCACGGACCAACCATAGCGTCGGCCGATCTGTGCCCACATCCCATCGAGGATGGTTTTGCCGCCGATGTCGGGCGTTCCCGCTGCGCCCGCCTGGGCCGCTGGGGGAAGAAAGTGCAGGTTGAGGCTGACGTGGACCAGCGCGTCGCTGACGTTGCGCTTGACGGCCCGGGCGCTGCGGTCGAAGAGGGCGACGTAGCGATTGACCCACATGGCGCTCGTCGAGGCATCGACGAAGGCATGCTGGACGTCGACGGCGGGGCTCAAATTGAACCAGGAGCCGTTGGAGACTTCGTTCCAGACGATGAAATGGCTGATTTTACCGAACGTGCCGCTGCCGTCGTAGTGGCTGGCCAAAAAGTTGACGTAGTCTTCGTAGTCGTCCAGGTGGCTGGGATCTGGCGCGCAACCGACGTCCAAGCCATCGGCCGAAGCAACACAGCCTGGCGTGCGGTATATGGCGGGCGTGTTGAAGAGCACCGCGATGCTCTGGATCCCGGCCTTCTGATCGAGGGCCAAGAGGGCATCGAAGTTGGCGATCGCCTGGGTGTTGTAACAGTGAAAGCGGTTGTAGCCCTGGGCCTTCTGCGCGCTGACGCTGGCGGGCACCTGTGTGGTGCCGCCTGGGCAACGCATCGGCATCGGGGTCGAGGCGATGCTCGTACTCTCCAGTGCGGCCCAGAAAAGGTTGTAGGTCTTCAGGCCGACGCCCAGGGGCGCCAACGCCGCATAGCGCTGTGCCAGGGGGATATTAGGCGTGTAGTTGTAGTCGGTAAGGCCCTGCTTCGCGACGGGCATTTTGTAGGTGGGCGCGGCAGAAGCGGGCGCGGCCGATGCGAGCAAAAAGAGGACAAAGGCGCAGCCAAACAGGTGCGAGGACAAAAGATAGCGCATGGCGGGAGGATAAAAGGGGCGCCGCAGCGGTGGCAAGTAATTGGTAGGACAGCGCCGCGGCAAGAAGCGCGACGTTGACTCGTAAGGGCGTAGGCAATTAAATCGGCACGATGATTCGACGCATGCGCATGCTATCGCTGGCGCTTCTGTGCGGCTGCGGCGCCGCCGGACAGGGCTCGGCGCAGATCTCCGGCAGCGATGCCTTCGTGGTTCGCAGTGCGCTTTACGCCCAGGTCCAGGTGACCGGTCGCCAGGCGGACCCCAACGGCCGTCTGCCGCGCGGCACCCTGCTGGGGGTCTTCTTGTTCCCCCAGGCAGACGCCTGCAGCCAGCTGGGGCAGCTGAGCCTCGATGCCAACGCCGAGCTCGGTGCGGGCCCGACGGCTGTGACGCCCTGGGCGCAGCTGAGCGCCCTGTCCCCCGGCGTCGGCACCTTGGCGCCGGGACCTTACATGTACATCGGCGGTACCCCTTCGGGCGATCTGCTGGCGATGCCCGCGGGCTATGCGGGCAGCAGCAGCGGCACTTTTTATCCCACCGTTGCGCGGCAGGACAGCGGCAGCGAGGGAAGCCTGCTCAGCTTGACGCGGGTCGGTGGCAACCAGCCTGACGGCCGCGTCGAGGGAAATTTTTTGCTCAGCTTCGGCGCCGCAGGAAATTTTTCTGCTGCCTACTGCCCCAACCTGGGGCCACTGATCGGGGCCATCAACGCGCTTTAGAGGTCACCTCAGGCCCTTGTTCGGCAGCCGCCAACGGGCGTAGACTGTTGCCAAGGAGAGAGCCCCATGAACGTTTCACTGTTGCATTTTTTCTGCCGCCCCACCCTCGCGCTCGTCCTCTCGTTGACGACGTCTGCCTTGCTGCCGCTGGGCCACGCCCAGGCCAAAACCTGCAGCTGTAAAGGTCATACAGCGCTGAGCACTGGGCTCTTCGTCAGCCTGCAGGCCAAACCGGGCAAGGAAGCCGAGCTGGCAACTTTTTTAGGCGAGGCGCAAAAAATGGCAGAGGCCGAGAAGCAGACGCCGCTGTGGTTTGCGGTGCGTCTGGAGGCGCAAAAATTCGCCATCTTCGATGCGTTCGCAGACGACGCGGGTCGCCAAGCGCATCTGGGGGGCGAAATTGCTGCCGCGCTGATGGCCAAGGCCAGCACGCTGCTGGCTGAGCCGCCGAAGATCGAGAAATTCTCGGTTTTGGGGCAAAAGCGGCACAATTAGCGCTTAGCGCCGCTCGGGTTGCGCCTCGCGCGCTGGCGGCGGTAGGCCTGGCATCTGCAGGGCGACTGCCGCATGGTGGGCGATGGGCAAGTAGGGGGCCGGCGCAGCGCCGACCAACAGGGTGCTCAGGATAAAAACTAGGTGGGTCGTGGAAAACATGGATACCTCTATTTCATTCAGGCGAGCTGCCCAACTGCAGCGGCTCATCTGTAGGACACCCTAGCACACTCCCCCACCCTACGTCAGCAAGAATCGCCCGTCGCGGCGTCGTCGAAGCGCTGACAGAGCATCGCCAGAGCGTCCCGCACCACCTGGCCCTCGGCGGCCACCTCCGCCTGTGGCAGCATTCCCGCCAGCCGCTCGAACTGCTGATCCAGCTCGCCCAAGCGATCGCATAGAACGCCCAGGGCGGCGGGCGCCGGCAGGCTGCTGCCTGCCTCGTCGCAGAGGCGGTTGTATTGCTGCAGCAGGTCATCGAGCTCGCCGCTGAGCGCCTCGTGGTGCTCCTGCGACGTGGCACACTCATGCGCCGCCTCGAGCTGCGCCGCCTCCTGGCGCCAATTTTGCGCCTGCTGCTCGATGGCCGTCAGTGAGCTGGCGTGGTGAGGTAAATCGAGGCCCGCGGCCCGCAGCTCGGCCATCGACGTGCCGCAACGCTGCAGCTGCGCCAACAAACGCTGCAGCAGCGCCGGCCGCACCGCCAAGCGGCGGCGCTCGACGCAACAGTCGACA
>JBBSTS010000196.1:0-3747 GCA_038235675.1 Myxococcota bacterium
CGCTGGGCGGCACCGTCAGCCTCCTGCGTCAGATCAGCGAGGACATGCAGGTGGGGGGGCGCAGCATCGGCCAGGTGCACCCCGCCACCCTCTTCGCCTGGGAGAAGGACGACTTTGCCGCGCGGGTGGCGCCGCTGGTTGCGGCTTTTGTCGACCAGGGACGGGGCGACCTGCTGCTCGCCCTGCTCGGTCTGCTGCATCGCAACTGGCGCGCCGGCGCACAGCTGGGCGACGGCGAGGAGGGTATGGCCGACCTGTTGGGCCGTCAGCAGGGGCTACGGGCCCTCGGCGAGGTGGTCGCGGCGCTGCAGGCCTCTGGCGAGGACGGCACCACCGATCTGCAGGCCCTGGTGGCGGCGGCACGGCCGCTGCTGCTGCCTACAACCGGAAGCAGCCTCGCCAAGGTCGGAGCGGGCGGCGGGCCACTGCCGACAGCGCCCTGTCTGCTGCGCCGCGCCTGGGATCTGAGCGATCGGGCCTCGGCGGCCGTCGCGGCGGCGCAGCCGGAACCCGGCAGCACGGCGGCGCGCACCACGGAGGGCGCCCTGCCGTCGCGCGCGCTGTGGCTGGGGACGCAGGCCACCGCCGCGGGCGGTCGCGCCTTCGTCAACCAGCAGGCCTACCGCCTGGCGTTGGCCGCACTGGCGGATGGCGGCGCGGCAGAAACCGAGTTGGTCGGGTCGCCGCCGGCGGCGGCAGCCACGCCGGCCCTGCTGCAGCAGGGGGTCGAGCTGGGCCTGGCCCTCTTGGAGGACGACGAGGTGCGCGCGGCGTTGCCGGCGCTGCTCGACGCGCTGCTGTCCGACGGTTTCGAGTCCACCCTGCAGGCGACGGCGCGGCTTCTCGGTCGACTCCAAGACGACGTCGACCGCCAGCCGCTCTGGCATGCCCTGTCTGCCTGGGTGGCGCCACATGGCTCGCCGCTGAGCCTGGGGCTGCCAGCGCTGCAGCGACTTTGGGCCGTCGACGCCCGCGGCGTGCTGCCGCGACTGTTGGCGGCCCTGCATCGGCCGCTGGCGGCAGCGCCGACGTCGACCCCCTATGCCGTCGGCGTCGAGATCTGGCAGCAGCTGATGCGCCGCGAGCCTGGGGGGGCGGCGCCTCTGGGTGCCGAGGACTACGCCCAACTCGTCGACGGCCTGCAGGCCTTTTTGCGTGATCCAGAGTTTGGCGTCGCCCGTCTCACCGCCCTGCTGCAGCTGCGTCCGCCGACGTGAGGCACCGCGGATCCTTCACCTGGTTGCTGGCGTCCCTGTTGGCGTCCCTGTTGGCGTCGCTGGCGGCCCGTCCAGCCTCTGCCGCAGGCCTCTTCTGGCCCTTCGAGGGGCTGCGCCCCAGCATGCAGGCGGGCGCTTACGTCGCCGCCCCCGCCGACATCTACGCCCTGGCGGCCAACCCCGCTGGCCTCGCCGATGCCCCGCGGGGCGCCCTCGTCGACGTCGGCCTGCCGCTGCAGTTCAGCGACGTGCGGCAGCTGCAAGGCGAAGCGCGCAGTGCCGGCCGCGGCCTCAACCTGCCGACCCCTAACTTCGGGGCCGTGCTCACCCGCCGTGGGGCGCCGCGTTGGCGCTTCGGCGCCGCCGCCTTCGCGCCCTATGCGGCGGTACAAAACTTTGCTGCGGCGGTGCGGCTGCCCGGGGCTTTCGGCCGCTACGGGGCCGCCGATTTCTCCGGCACCGCCCTCGGGCGCCTGGTGCTGGGGGCCGCGTGGCGACCGCACAGGCGCCTGGCCGTGGGTCTCAGCGGCCACCTGTGGGTGGGGCGCTTGGTTAGTCGCAGCGTCGTCACCACCTGTGACGGGCTGATCTGCACCCAGCCAGAGAATTCCGCCTATGACGCCCAGGTCCGCCTAAGCAGCTTGCCGCTGGCGATGCCCGGCGCTCAGGTGGGCGTCAGCTGGACGCCAACGCCGTCTTTTACCGTGGGGGCGGCGTGGCAGAGCGGCAGCACCCTGAGCCGCGACGCCGATCTGCAGCTGCAGCTGCCCCCCGCTCCCCTCTTCGACGGCGCCCAGCTGCAGCCGTCCCGGCCGCGCGCCCACCTGCGCCTGCGCCTGCCTTACGTCGCCCGCCTGGGGCTGCGCCTCGCGCCCAACGATGGCTGGGCGGTGGAGGCGGCAGCCATCTTTTCTCCCTGGTCGGTGCAGGACCGCCTCAGCGTCGAGCCGCGCGGCGTAAGCCTCATTAACCTGGTGGGCCTGGGGAGCCTGACGCTGCCCCCTCTACAGGTGCAGCGACGGCTGCGGGACGTCACCACCGTGCACTTGGGCGGCAGCCTGCGCTTCGTCGAGGCGGTGGTGCCTCTGCTGCTGCGTTTTGGTCTCGCCGCCGAGCCCAGAAGCGTCGCCGACGGCTGGCTGACGCCGATGAACTTCAGCCTCGACAGCGCCTGGGCCACCCTGGGGATCGAGGCGCAGCTGGGCCGCTTCACTGTGCTGGTGGGGGCGGCGCATGGCACCTACGGCGACCGCGTCGTCGCGGGCACCCTGGCAAAACAGGTGAGCGCCGTGGGCCTCAACGCGGTGGCGTCGGTGGGGCAGGGGAGCTACCGTGCCCAGGCAAACCTGGTCGCAATGGGGCTGCAGGCCGCTTTTTAGACAGCCCGTCGTCGTCGGCGCTATCCTCGCGCCGAGGCTATCATGTTCGATCTGTTGCTGATGGGCGGTCCGTTTATGTTTGCCACCCTGGCGGTCGGCTGGCTGGCGCTCGCCATCTTTTTGCGGCGGGCGTGGTTCTTGTGGGGCCGTGGCACGCCGCGCCGTGCTCTGCTGCCGCAGGTGCTCGACCTCATCGAAGTCAACGACATACCCCAGGCGCTGCGGCTGTGCGGCGCCGAGCCGAGCCCCGTCGGCCAGCTGCTCAAGGCCGCCCTGCTGCGGGCCAACCGCAGTGAAAAGGAGATCCGCCGAGCGGTCGAGGGTGCAGCGCTGCAGGCGCTGCCGCATCTCAAGGGCGGCACCCTCTACCTGCCGCAGCTGAGCAACCTGGCCACCCTCTTCGGCCTGATCGGCACCATCCACGGCCTCATCATTTCTTTCGGTGGCGCCAGCGCCGCCGGCGCCGCGGCCCGCCAGGCGGCCCTGTCGCGCGGCATCTCCATCGCCTTTTACAACACGTTCTTCGGGCTCTGCGTCGCCACCTTGTCGGTGGTGCTCTATCTGATCCTGCTGCTGCGCACCAACGCCGCCCTGGCCCTCTTGGAGCAGGCCTCTGCCAGCGCCATCGACAGCATACTCTGGTGGCGCGACGCAGCTCGGCGCCCCTGAGCCATGGCGAAGACACCCGAGCGCCTGCTCAGCCACGAGGTCTACCTCAACCTGACGCCGCTGCTCGACGTGCTGAGCAACCTGATGTTTTTTCTGCTCGCCACCTTCGGGACCACGGCGGTGGTCGCCTTTTCGGTCAGCCTGCCGGTGCAGGAGGCGGCGGTCAAAACGCCGCCGCGCCGCGGCACTGACATTGCGGTCATGCTGGAGCTGCGTGCCGACGGGGCACAGCTCTCCTGCAGCGCCGCCGATCGGACGCCGGGATCGCTTGTTGGCTGCCGCCAGCGGCTGCGCTATGCCGCCGACGCGCCCGACGTCGCCGCCTTGGGGGCGGCGCTGCGGCGGATCAAAGAGAGCTACGCCGACGCCACGACGCTGGTGGTGGTCGCGGCGGCGGGCCTGCGCGTCGGCCAGCTGGTGCCCCAGCTCGATGCGGCCCGCACCTTCGTCGGCGCCGACGGCCAGCGCCGGCCGCTGTTTGA
>JBBSTS010000197.1:0-3713 GCA_038235675.1 Myxococcota bacterium
AGACGGTGGTGGCAGCCAGGGGCGGCTCCAGGGCCGCCTGCCGTCGTTGCAGGCTCTGTCGGACCTGCGCCGCGGTGGCACAGGCCACCCCCATCGCCTGCAGCAGGGCACGGGCACTGGCGGGGCTGGTGGTGCGCTTGCTGCCATTTTGCTCGACGTAGCCGGGCAAAATGCCGTAGGCCGCCGCCAGTTGCTGCAGCGGTGTTGGGCGGCGAGGCGCAGGGCTCATGGCAGCGGCTCCAGCGTCAGCACCAGCGCCGCCAGCGGCGGTAAGGTCAGCACCAGCGAGTGGGCGCAGCCGTGCCAGGCGAGCTCCTCGCTGTGTTGGAGCGAGAGGTTGGCGCTGCCGCTGCCGCCGAAGTGGGCGTCGTCCGAAGAGAGCATTACGCGCCAGGCGCCCGCCTGGGGCACGCCGACGCGGTAGCCGGGGCGCGGCACGGGGGTGAAGTTGAGCACCGTAAGCAGCCGCTGGACGCGGCCGTCGACCGTCGCCTGACGAGAAAAAGCCAGCACCGACTGCGCCCTGTCGTTGTGGTCGATCCAGGTGAAGCCCGCCGGGTCGTGGTCATCCTGCCACAGCGCCGGCGACTGCTGGTAGAGCCGCCCAAGGGTGCCGAGCAGGCGGCGCAATCCCTGCCGGCGCGGGTCGTCTTGAAGGTGCCAATCGAGGCTGCGGTCGTGGTTCCACTCGCGCTCGGGCGCGAGCTCGGCGCCCATGAACAAGAGTTTTTTACCGGGCCGTAGGTATTGATAGGCAAGCAGAAGGCGCAGGTTGGCAAACTGTTGCCAGGGGTCCCCGGGCATCTTGGCCAACAAGGTGCCCTTGCCGTGAACGACTTCGTCGTGCGACAGCGGCATGATGAAGGCCTCGGTGTATTCGTAGACCATGGCGAAGGACAGCTGATCCTGGTGGTGGGCGCGGTGGACCGGGTCTGTGGCCATGTAGCTCAAACTGTCGTGCATCCAGCCCATGTTCCACTTGAACGTGAAGCCGAGGCCACCGTCGCGCGGCGATGCGGTGACCCCCGGCCATGAGGTGGACTCCTCGGCGACCATGATGGTGCCGGGATGCTGCTGTTGCACCTGGACGTTGAGCTGGCGCAAAAAGTCCACCGCCTCGAGGTTTTCGCGCCCGCCGTGGACGTTGGGCAGCCAAGCGCCCTGCTCGCGGCTGTAATCGAGGTAGAGCATCGAGGCGACTGCGTCGACGCGCAGCCCATCGAGGTGAAAGCTCTCCAGCCAATACAGCGCGTTGGCCACCAAGAAATTGCGCACCTCGTTGCGGCCGTAGTTGAAGATCAGCGTGCCCCAGTCCGGGTGTGCCCCCCGCCGGGGGTCGGCATGCTCGTACAGGGCGGTGCCGTCGAAGTTGGCCAGGGCGAAGGCGTCGCGGGGAAAATGGGCCGGCACCCAGTCCACCAGCACGGCGATGTCGTGGGCGTGGCAGGCTTCGACCAGGGCGCGAAAGTCGTCCGGCGAGCCGTAGCGCGCGGTGGGAGCGTAATAGCCCGAGACCTGATAGCCCCAGGAGCCGGTGAAGGGATGCTCGGCCACCGGCATCAGCTCGATGGCGTTGAAGCCCAGCTCCTGACAGTGGGCCACCAGCCGCGGGGCGATCTCTCGGTAGGTCAGCGGCCGGTCGTTTTCCTGCGTCACCCGCGCCCACGAGCCCAGGTGGACCTCGTAAATCGCCAGCGGCCGCCGGCGCGGGTCGCGGGTCGCACGCGCGGCTTGGTAGGCGCCATCCTGCCAGGTATAGGCGCTTAGCGCGACGATGCTTGCGGTGGCCGGCGGCAGCTGCATGGCCTTGGCCATCGGATCGGTTTTGTAGACCACCTGGTCATGCGCGGTGCGCAGCTCAAATTTGTAGAGGGCACCTGGCAACAGGTTGGGGACGAAGATTTCGAAGATGCCGCTGCTCCCGAGGCTGCGCATCGGCAGTGCGCGGCCATCCCAGCCACAAAAATCGCCCACGACGATGACCCGCTGGGCGTTGGGGGCCCAGACGGCGAACGCCACCCCGGCGACGCCGTCCAGCCGCCGCGGATTGGCCCCCAGCACTTCCCACAGGCGGTTGTGGCGGCCCTCGCCGAAGAGGTGCTGGTCGAGCTGGCCGACCGTCGGCAAGAAGCGGTAGGGGTCGTCCACTTCCCTGACGGTGCCGTCGTGCGCCGTCAAGGCCAGGCGGTAGGCGACGTCGATGCCGGCGTCGGCGACGAAAGCACTGAAGAGGCCGTCCTCGGCGTGCATCGGCCGCCGCTGGTTGCCGAGCACGAGGCTCGCAGCCTTTGCGGTGGGGTGGTAGGCGCGAAAGACCACCCCCTGGCGGCCGCTTAACGAGCTTACGTGCTTGCCGAGAAAATCATGCGGCGTGCTGTGGGTGGCGGCGCGCAAACGCGCGGCGTGATGGGCCAGCTCACCGGCGGCGGGATCGGCGAGGGCGACAGGGGTCCAGGTGGCGACCGCGGCGATTTGCGAAGGGGTGTGGTCCATAGAAGTACTCCTGAGGATCAAGGCAAAAGCGGCCGGAAGCAGAGCAAGGTGACGCTGCGTGCCGGGACGTCGATTCGTTTTTGAATGGGCAAAGTTTCCACCAAGGCGTCGTCGTTGGCAAAAACGTATTGCCAGCGCCCACGCTGGGGACGCCTAGGCAGCTCGAAGGTGGAGCTGGTCGGATTGGCGCACAGCACCAGCAAGAGGGTGTCGCCGCGCTGTAGGTGGCCGCGCTCGTCGAGCTCATCGGCAGCGAGACAATCGATCAACATGCCGAGGGTGCGCAACGTTTCGTCGTGCCAGTCGGAGGCTTCCATTTCGGTGCCGTCGGCACGCAGCCAGCTGAGGTCCTTGGTGGTGTCCTGGTCCACCATCTGGCCGCGAAAGAAGGTGCGGCGCCGCAACACGGGGTTGTTGCGGCGCAGCGCGGCCAGCTGCTGGGTGCAGCGCAGCAGGTCGCGCTGCGCCGGGCTCAGATCCCAGTTGAGCCAGGTGGTGGGGTTGTCCTGGCAGTAGGCGTTGTTGTTGCCGCCCTGGGTGTGGCCAATCTCGTCGCCGGCACAGAGCATCGGCACACCTTGCGAGAACAGCAGGGTGCTGAGGAAGTTTTTCTGCATCGACAGGCGCACCGACTCGACTTCCGGGTCTTCGCAAGGGCCCTCGCAGCCGCAATTCTGACTGAAGTTGGCGTCGGTGCCGTCGCGATTTTGTTGGCCGTTCGCCTCGTTGTGCTTGGTTTGATAGCTGACCAAATCGTGGAGGCAAAAACCGTCGTGGGCGGTGACGAAATTGATGCTTGCGGTGGGCGCGCGCCGACGGCGCTGGTAAATGTCGGAGCTCCCCGACAGGCGTGAGGCGAGCTCGGCGACGCCACCTGTGTCGCCGCGCCAGAAGCGCCGGACGCTGTCACGGTATTTGTCGTTCCACTCCGACCAGCCCGGCGGAAACTGACCGACCTGGTAGCCGTTGTCGCCTAGGTCCCACGGCTCGGCGATGAGTTTGACCTGCGACAGCAGCGGATCTTGCTGCAACAGGGTCAAAAATCTCCCGGTCATGTTCACCCCCCGCTCGCCGCGGGTCAGGGTGGTGGCCAAGTCGAAGCGAAACCCGTCGACGTGCATGACCTCGACCCAGTAGCGCAGCGAATCGACGATCATCTGCAGGGTGCGCGGGTGGGCCATGTTGAGGCTGTTGCCGCAGCCGGTGGTGTCTTCGTAGTA
>JBBSTS010000198.1:0-3702 GCA_038235675.1 Myxococcota bacterium
CGCGCCTTTGGCGATGGCGAGGACCACCGCTTTCTCCTGCACCCCGCCGGGGCCGCTGGCGCCAGGATCGATGCCGCCGTGGCCGGGATCGAGCACAACACGGTAGCGGGCAGCGGCGACGAGCGCCGTCAGGGCGTCGACGTCAGCTGGCGCCAGGTGTTCTGCGCCGCGGCTCGGCCCCGGCGCCGCCAAACCGCCGAGCAGCGCCAGCAAGGCGACGCGGCGCCGAGCATAAGGGCTCAGGTGCAGCAGGAATTTTCCGTTACCTCGGCACGCAGGGCCACCAGCAGCTGCAGCGCCTCCAGCGGCGTCAGGTGATCCGGGTCGAGGGCGCGCAGGCGAGCCCGCAGCGGGTCCTCGGGCGGCGGCGTGCTGCGATCCGAATTGGCCGCGGCGGCAGCCACCGGCCCGGTTGCCGCCGCGCTTGCCGCCGCGAACAACGACAGCTGCGCCGCCGCTGGCCGTTGGTGCTCCATCTGTTGCAACAGGCGACGGGCGCGCCGCAACACGCCAGCGGGGACCCCCGCCAGGCGCGCGACGTCGATGCCGTAGCTCTTGTCGGCCGCGCCGGCGACCAGGCGCCGCAAAAAGATCAGCGCCTGACCGTCGTGGCGCACCGCCATCTGCGAGTTGCGCAGGTGGGCGTGGCGGCCCGCAAGGTCACACATTTCGTGGTAGTGGGTGGAAAACAGCGTGCGGCATCTTACCCTGTCGTGCAGGTCCTCGGCCACCGCGGTGGCGATCGCCAAACCGTCGAAGGTGCTGGTGCCGCGGCCGATCTCATCGAGCAGGACCAGACTCGAGGACGTGGCGTGGGCGAGGATGTTGGCGGTCTCCATCATCTCCACCATGAAAGTGCTGTGGCCGCGGGTGAGGTTGTCGCTGGCGCCGACGCGGGTAAAGAGGCGGTCGCACAGCCCTATCACCGCCCGCCGCGCCGGCACGAAGCTACCCATGTGCGCCAAAACCACGCACAGCGCCGCCTGGCGCATCACCGTCGATTTACCGGCCATGTTGGGGCCAGTGACCAAAAGAAAATAGCTGCCGTCGTCGTCGTCGCTGCCAGCCTGCAGACTGAGGTCGTTGGGGACGAAGACCTCGCCCCCCGGCAGCAGGCGCTCGATCACCGGGTGACGGGCCTCGGTCAAAACCAACTCTTTGCGCCTCGTCAGCTGCGGCCGGACGTAGTCGCCGCGGTCTGCGACCTCGGCCAAAGACTGCAGCGCGTCGGTGGCGGCCAGCAGTCGCGCCAGGGCGCGCAGCGGGTCGATCAGCGCGCGCGCCGCGGCACACAGCTCGGCGAAGAGCTCGGCCTCCCTGCTTTTCTGGCGCTCCTCGGCGTGCAACACCTTCTCCTCGAATTGCTTGAGCTCCTCGGTGATGTAACGCTCGGCGTTGACCAGCGTCTGCTTGCGCACGTAGCGGCTCGGCACCTGCGCCAGGTTGGCGCGGGTGATCTCCAGGTAGTAGCCGAATACACGGTTGTAGCGCACCTTGAGGTTGCCGATGCCGGTGGCCTGGCGCTCGCGCTGCTCGAGGGCCGACAAAAACCCGTGCCCCTGCTCGCTGAGGGTCAACAGTTCGTCGAGTGCGGGGCAGAAGCCGGCGGCGAAGATGCCGCCCTCGTTGGCAACCAGCGGCGGCTGCTCGACCAGCGCCCGCGCCAGCCTCTGCGAAAAAGCCTCCAGTGGCGCCACGTCGAGGCGCGACCAATCGCGCAGGGCCGCGGCCGGCGCCCCTTTGGCGGCGCGCAGCTCAGCCACCTGTTTTCGAACGTCCGGCAGGCGGCCAAGGCTGGCGCGCAGGGCCCCCAAATCGCGCGGCGTTGCGCGCTCCATCGCCACCCGACCGACCAGGCGCTCCAGGTCGCGCACGCCCTGCAGCGCCTGGCGCAGCGCCGCCCTGCTGCTGCGCTGCTGTACCAAAAGCTGCACCGCGTCGGCGCGCGCCGCGATGGCTTCGACGTCGCGCAGCGGAAAGGCCAAGTAACGCGCCAGCTGCCGCGCTCCCATGGGCGTCAGGGTGCGGTCGAGGTGCCAGAGCAGCGAGCCCTGGCGGCTGCCGTCCTGCGCCCGCGCGGTCAGCTCGAGGGTCTGGCGGGTGGCCTCGTCCAACACCAGCGCATCGGCAGCGCGGTAGGCGCGTGGCGCTTCGAGGTGCAGCAACGGCCGGCGCTGAGTTTGCTCGGCGTAGGCAATAACGTTGGCGATGGCGCGGCGTTGGGCGGCGCTGCCGCCGCCGGCGGCGGCGCCGACGAAGTCGACGCCAAAGCGCCGCTGCAGGTCGCGACGGATGGCGACGTCGCCGCCGACGACGGGCTCGACGCGGCGCATGGCCAAGCTGCCGTGGGGCGACTCGCCCACCAATGCCGCCAGGGCCGCAGGGCTCAGCGCATCGCTGAGCAACTCGCGCACACCCATGCGCCGCAGCTCGTCGCCGACGCGGGCGCCGTCCACCTCGGTGACCAACAGCTCGCCGGCCAGAACGTCCAGCAGCGCCAGCGCCTGGCGGCCGTGGGCGATGGCGACCGCCGCCGCCAAGTAATTGCTGCGCCCAGGCTCCAGGGCCTCGAGGTCCATCATCGTGCCCGGGGTGATCACCCGGGTGATCTCGCGCTTGACCAGGCCCTTGGCTGCCTTGGGGTCCTCCACCTGGTCGCAGAGGGCGACGCTGTAGCCGCGCTGCAGCAGACGGGCGATGTAGCCGGAGACGGCGTGGTGCGGCACGCCGGCCATCGGCACCGGCGACTCGCCCTTGTCGCGCGCCGTCAGGGTGATCTCCAGCTCGCGCGCCGCCAGCTTGGCGTCCTCGAAGAACATCTCAAAAAAATCGCCCATGCGAAACATCAACAGCGCGTCGGGGCACTGCGCCTTAGCGGCCAGGTACTGATTCAGCATGGGGGTGCGGCGGACGGCCGGCGGGCCGGCCTGGCTCAGCGGTTGCATGCTCGACTACCTGAAGGGCGCGACAACAAAATGCAATGCCAGCCGCAGCGTCCCAACGCTGAGCCGTTGGCGCGCCAGCAGCACGATGTTAAACTCCCCGCCATGAGTTCGTCGCCCACGATTTTGCCGCAGCTTTCGCCCACCTCGCCCATCGAACGAAGCGGGATCCGATGTCGGACACGCCTGTCGCCGCGGACATCAGGCTGCCAAAAGCAAACGTCGCCGCTGCGCTGCAGAACCAAGCCTCGACGGCTGCCAAGTGCCTCGCCCTTGCCCACCGACACCGACCACTTCTGCCGCCGGGTCCATACCATCTGGGCTGCCGGGGTGAGCGTCACGGCCGCGAGCGCCCTCGCCAGCGCCAAGATTTGGTTGCCCAGCGCCGCGACGGCCGGCATGTCGGGCGCTGCGGTCGCCACCTGCGGCGTCGCCCTGCCGGCGGTGCTGCTCACCGCGGCGCTGTCCTTGCCGACCCGCTTCAACGCTATGCGCTGGGGCGCCTACCTGGGCGCCAACGTCAGCCTCGGCGTCAGCTTAGGGGTGCTGGTGGCCGCATCGCCGCCGGGCATGCTGTTGAGCCTTGGCGTGACGCAGATGTTGCTGGCGGGCGCCTACCTGGCCGCCCGCGCGCTGCCGCCCCACTGGGCGCAGATCTTCAGCGGTGGCCCCGCCCTCGCCCTGCGCCTGGGCCTCAACGCCGGCGGCGCGCGGGGCCCCCGCCCGCGCGCCGGCGCGCCGGGGGGCCGGGGCGCGGCGC
>JBBSTS010000199.1:0-3694 GCA_038235675.1 Myxococcota bacterium
CCGGCCTCGGCCAGCGCGATGGCCAAAGTTGAGCCTATGAAGCCCAGCCCGCCGGTGATCAGGCAGCGCCGCCCGCGGTAGCTGGCGGGAAAATCGACCGCGTAGTTGGTCGCACTCATTGGCGGGCCGAAAAAAAGCGCTTGAGGCTGTAGACGACGAAGTCCACCTGCTCGAGCGTCAGGTCGGGATGCAGCGGCAGCGAGAGCAGCGAGGCGCACAGAGCGGCGGCCTGTGGGCAGTCGGCCGCTTCGCGCCAGGCGGGCAGCGTCGCCTCCTGCGCCGGCATCGGAATGGGGTAGTGGATAAGTGTCTCCACGTTGTCGGCTGCCAGGTGGTCGCGCAGTACTTGGCGCCGCGCCGGCTGCGCCAGGCGCACTGGAAAAAGATGGCAGCTGCTCGCCGCGTCAGCGGCCAGGTGTAGGGGCACCGCATCGAGCTGAGACGCAAGCGCGTCGCGATATCGCGCCGCCAGCCGCCGCCGCTGCTGGGTGTCGGCCTCCAGGTGACCGAGCTTGACCTGTAAAATCGTCGCCTGCAGCGGATCGAGGCGCGAATTGACCCCCGGCTCGGCGTGCTGGTAGCGATCGGTCTGACCGTAATTGCGCAGGCGCCGCAGGTGTGCGGCGCGAGTGAGGCAGTCGGTGGTCACCGCGCCAGCGTCGCCGGCGGCGCCGAGGTTTTTGGTGGGGTAGAAGCTCCAGGCGGCCGCGTCGCCGAAGCCTCCAACCTGCACGTCGCCCAGGCGAGCGCCGTGTGCCTGGGCGCAGTCCTCTACCACCTTGAGGCCCTGCGTTTTTGCCAGGGCGGCGATGGTCACCATGTCGCAAGGGGCGCCGTAGAGGTGCACGGGCAAGATAGCGCGCGTCTTGGGACCGATGCAGGTGGCGATTTTGGCCGGGTCGATAAGGCCGTCTTCGGGGCCGACGTCGCAGAAGCGCGGCACCGCCCCCATCTGCACCACGCCAACGGTTGTGGGGTAGGCCGACAGCGCCGGGACGATCACCTCGTCGCCGGGCCGCACCCCGACGCTGCGCAACGCCAAGGCGATGGCGTCGGTGCCGTTGCCGACGCCGATGGCATCGGCGGCGCCGGCGTATCGGGCGAAAGCCTCCTCGAAGGCAATCAGCGCCGGTCCACCGACGTAGTATCCGCGCCGCAGAAACTCCAACACCGCCGGTTCTATCTGCTCGCGCAGGCGACGATGCTGCAGGCGCAGATCGACGAAGGGGACCTTGCAGCGGACGGGAACGGCTTCTTGGCAGGACAGCATGCAGGACACGTCCTTGGTGATGAGGCTAGACTTGCGAGCTTATCAACGGCGCCTGGGAAGACAAAAAAAGTGGCCGTTTGTCTTTTCTTTGCGTCAAGGAGCTGTCGACATCGACAGCGGCTGCAGCGACATCGAAGCACACAGCGCCTCGACGGATTTTTGGCAGCTGGCGGCAGAGGAGGCAGACGTTCTCAAAAAGAGAGCCAAGACGTCTTTGGCCTCCTCGGTTTTACCCTCTCCATGCAGGCTGTAGGCAAGGTTGATTAGGTCACGGTTGTTGACGCCAAGCGTTTTGATCCGCCGAGATAAGTGCGGCGTGGCGATCGCGAAATCTTCTGCCAAGATGGCAAACTCCGAGACGCCCATGTCGAGAAAAGGCTCAGAGCCAGCAAGATGGGGGTGGTGGCGTATAAGTTCTGGGCCATGCATCACCTGAACCCGCCAGCACTCCTGATGGCGCTTGCGCAGCGTCCTCAATGTGCCGTTTCGACCGTGCCAGCGGTAGGTGGTGAGGGGCTGGTCGATAACCTCGATCGGGTGCTCTATGGCTAAACGGCACCAATATTCGTAGTCGTGCGCCAGCGGAAAAGACGAATCGAAAAGGCCGGTGGCATCGACGGCGCTGCGCCGCAGCAGGCTGGAGGGCGAACATAAAAAAGAATTGTACAGCAATTCTCGGACGATTTTCTTTTGCGATCGCTTCTGATTGTAGTTGCCTTTGACCGGATCTTCGAGCGATGTGCCGGCGCCATCGACAAGATTTACGAAGGTAAAGCAGGCGCCGACCTGCGGCTGAGCCTCCATGAAGTCTACCTGCTGAGCGATTTTATCGAAATCAAACGCATCGTCGGACGAGGCCAGTGCGACATAGGGGCTGCGACAGGTGGCCGCAAGGGTGTTGAGGCTGGCGACCATGCCGCGATTGGGTTGATGTCGAACGCGGACGTTGGGATGGGCTGCGGCGAGCTGCTCACAGAGCTGCCCGGTGCCATCGGTCGAGCCGTCGTCGAGGATGTCGACCTCAACGTTGGGGTAGCTCTGTTGAGCGTAGGAAGAGATGGCTTCGCCAATGTAGTCGCAGTGGTTGTAGGCGTTAACGCAGACGGTAACCTTTGGCGCGCTCACTTCGACTCCTCGATGAAGCGGATCTCGACGGAGACCCTGGTGGCATCCGGCTGGGCGTTGATGGCGCCGCCGTGAAGCAAGTAGGTCGAGAAAAGCAGGCACTGTCCCAGCCGCGGCAAAGGCTCCGTGGGCGCGCAGGGGCGTGCCAACGCCACCGCTGCCGGAACATGGTAGCGGTTGGCGCCGATGACGGCGCCGGCATGCGTGCGCTCGACCTGGTCCTCGGGCCACAGGTGGCTGCCCGCAAAAACGCGCAGGGAGCTGCCTGCTGGGCAGTTGACGATGGGGATCCACATGTTGGCGCTGTGGGTGTAGATGCTCATCCAACCGTCGCGGTGAAAAGGGTTGGCGTCGCCGGTGTTGGGGCGCACCAGGCGCATGCCGCAGTTCTCGCGGCCGCCTTCGCCGTAGGTTATGAGAATCTTGACGGGGATCTGTAGCGCTTCGCTGGCGATGGCGCATAAGTAGCGCTGGTCGATGGCAATCTCGTCGAGGTCCACCGACCAGGTGGCCACCTTACGGTGGACCGCGTGGGTAAGTCCCTCGAGGCGGTGGTAGGCGCCGAGGGAAAAATCATCTGGTGCCGGAAGCTCCGCTTCCTGCAGGCGACGACGCACGATGGCGGTGATGCTCGTTTGCACTTCGGCAATGTCGAAGCGGCGCGGATCGAAGCTCTGGACGTTGTAGCCGCGGGCGCCGAAGCTTGCCCGACGCAAAAGATGCTTCTCGCCGGCACATAAAATTTGCGGCGGCCCGACGAAGGTCTCACCGGCATCGACCTGCAGCAGGCGGTTTTGCATCGCCGGCCTCTTTTCAGTAGTTAGGTTTGGGTACAGACCGCCAGCAGCTCCGAGCAGTCCTCGGGCATTTCTTTTCCGAGCTCGAAAAAAGCGTCCATCTGCGCCGCGGACCACTGCTCCTCTAATTGTCGGTTGCTCAGTGGTTTGAGGAAGACGCCGCGCATTTCGGTCAAACGCAGCCCTGCTGCCGCGATGTGCTCGCGCAGCAAATCAGGAGTGTAGACCCGCAGGTGCCCAAGCGCGTGGTCTTGCGAGTTGAGGGAGTCGGGGCGCGGCAGCAGTTTCATGCTGGCGGCGGCGCGCCGGTGCAAAGAATGGGCGTTGGGCACCAAGATGAGGAGCTTGCCATCGGGGGCCAAAAAAGAGCCAAAGCGCCGTAGGTGGGCGACCGGGTCGGGGCCGGGGGGGGGGCCCGCGGGGGGCCCCAACCCCCCCCCCGGCGCGCCGGGGGCGCCAGCCGCGCACAAAACCCGCCCCCCCCCCGGGCGAGGCGCCCCCC
>JBBSTS010000200.1:0-3667 GCA_038235675.1 Myxococcota bacterium
CCACCCCGACCACGAGGTTGCGGGCGCCATAGTAGCGCCGGTGGTGGGCACGCAGGGCGGCGCGATCCAACCGCGCTAGGCTCGACGCACTGCCGCATACGCGCTGACCGAGCGCCTGGCCGCGCCACAGACAAGCGCGCGAGATGTTGGTCAGGTCGGTGTCGTCGCCCTCCTCATCCACCTCGCCGCGGATCTCCTCGGCGACGATGGCGCGCTCGGTGGGCAGCTGAGCGAAGCGCGGCGCCGCCCACATGTCGCCAAGGGCCGCAAGGATTGCGGGCAGGCTGCCGGGCGCGCAGCTGAGCCCGTAGTGGGTGTGGTCGCGCCAGGTGCCGGCCTCGAGGCTGCCACCCGCGCCTTCGAAGATCGCCATCAGCTCGGCCATGCGCGGGTACCGAGCGCTGCCGCGAAACATCATGTGTTCGAGAAAGTGGCCGAGGCCGGCCTTGCCGGGCGGGTCGTGACGCGCGCCGCAGCGCAGCGCGAGCTGCACGTGGACGCTGTGGAGGTGGGGCTGGGGCAGGATCACCAGCCGCAGGCCATTGCTTAGGCGGTCGTTGTACTGCGTGATCATCGACCGGTCCTCCAGTACTCCGGTCTGCCAAGCCGCCGCAGGTTTGTAAACGGCGGCGGGCGTCAGGGCGCGTGCCGCTCGCCAGCTTTTCGCCCTGTCACCTACCGCTTTGCTAAAATTCCAATTGATGCGTCGCTGGCAAGTCCTCAGCCTCTGGGCAGCGACCCTGCCCTGCACCGCCTGCGAGCGCCTCAATGGCTGGCTGACCGCCCCGGAGGTGCCCGCGGGCCTGGCAGCCAGCCTCGATGCCGCCGGCAGTGCTGGCGCAAGCTTTTTGGCCGGCGCTACCGCCGCGCCACAGATGGCGCCGCGCATCGCGTTAAGCACGCCGCCGCTGTGTCAAGATCTGACCACCTTCTGCGAGTCGACGCGGCAGAACGCCGACCCGCAGGGACAGGCGCTGCTCGCGGGCTGGCGCCCACCGCAGCCCCCCAGCCGCGCCCAGCGGCGCAGCGTCGAGAAAATCGTCGGCGATTATTTGGCGCGTTGCGCCCTGCCGGCGACGGTGGCACTGGCCAGCGAGCTCATCGCCCTGCCAACCGTCGCCGACGGCAGCCCGGTGAGCAAGGTGGCCGCCTTCGTCAGCGGCAAAAAGCGCCTCGCTAATTTTGCCCGGGCGCAGGGCTTGGCGTTTTCTGCCAGCAGCGATGGGCGGCTGCTGCAGCTCTCCCTCGGTGAGGGGCCCACCGCGCTGCTGTTTTTGACCCACCTCGACGTGGTTGGTGGCGCCAACGGCTGGAGCACGCCGCCTTTCTCGTCGCAGCTGATCGACGGCCGCCGCCTGCAGGGGCGCGGGGCGCTGGACAACAAGGGGCCGATGGCCGCCGCCCTCGTCGTTATGCAGGCCCTGAGCCGCGCCGGCCTGGCTGGCAGCGGCAAGGTGGCGCTGGGGATCAGCATGACCGGCGAGAGCGACACCAGCTCGATGGAGTCTTTTTTCGCCCGCAGTGGTCAAATACGTCGCGTCCTGGCCCTCGACGGCCGTTTTCCCAGCACGGTGGGCGAGCAGGCGCAGGCCGGGTGGTACCTCGCGGCGTCTGGCGACGGCGCCAAACGGCGCCCGTCCCGCCTGCCGCAGGTGGTGGCGCTCGCCGCCGACAGCGGTCCGCTGCAGTTGCCGCAGGAGGCCCAGCTGACGCTGAAGTCGGCCCCTGCTCTTTTGCCCGCCCTGCAACGTCGGCTGCGCGACGCCTGTGCCCGCCTGCGCACCGCCGACGGCCCTCTGGGTGGCCCCTGCACCCTCAGCCTCACGCCGCGTCGCGGCATGCTGCAGCTCAGCGTCCGCGGCAAGGTGGCGCTGGCCTCTGCACCGAAGGAGGGGCGCAACGCCATCGCCCTCTTGGCCACCCTGATGCAGGATGTGCGCCTGGCGCCCAACGGCGCCAGCGTCCTGTTGCGCGCCATCGCCACGCACATGTCCGACCACGGCGCCGCGCCGCTGTTGAAGCTGCAGCAGGGCCGCGAGGAGGGCCTGGTGGTCGAGCCCACCGCCCTGCACTTCTTCGGCCAGCGAGCCACCCTCGACGTCAGCCTCACCCGCCCGGACGGCGTCGGCGCACCCGAGTTTCGCCGCCGCCTGGCGGCCGCCACCACCGAGCTGCAGCGCCACATCTCGGCGTGGATCGTCTCGGCCGCACCGCCCAACGTCGGCGAGTCGCTGCACGTACGCGCCGACGCCGCTTTCTTGGGCCGCCTGCGCGATTTGTTTTTACAGGCCAGCAGCCGCCACGGCCTGCCGCCCCCCGACGCCGCCGACCTGCAGCCACAGACCCTTAGCTACCCTTCTTTGATGCGCACCCTCCCCGGCGCGGTGGGCTTCGGGCCGCTGCTGCCGCGCCAGGCCTCAAAGATACACGGCGTCGACGAATCGATTGACCTGCAGCAGCTGCAGATCTTGCTGAGCGCCTACTATGCAGCGGCGGTGCAGCTGTAGCCCCGCAGATCCCCCTGAGATGGCCTCTAAGGCTCGCTGCCGCCCTGGACGTTGACCCCGAAAAACTGCCGTTCGACCGCCTCGTAGTGGTCGATGACCTGGCGGACGTAGCGGCGTTTGCGGGCGTAGCTGCCGGGAAAAAAGCTGCGTTTGAAGCCGTAGACGATGATCGATCGAAGCTCGCGCAGGTCCATCGAGACGGCTTGGATGGCCAACTGCAGCTCACGGGTCACCGTCGTCCGGCTGACCAGGCGGTTGTCGGTGCAGACGGTGGTGGAGAGGCGGGCGGCACGCAGTTTGGCGAAGCTGTGCTGGCTGAGATCTTTGATGTGGGGGTTGGTCTGCAGGTTGCTGCTCAAGCAAATTTCCAGGGTGATCCGACGGTCGGCGATGAATTGGCCGAGGCGCTCGACGTACTGCTGTCGCGACTCGATGGTGGGGTCGGTGATCGCGTCGGGGTCCAGCAGGTAGGTGCCGTGGCCGATGCGCTCGGCGTGCAAATCGGTGATCGCCTGAAAGATGCTCTCTGGCCCGTAGGCTTCGCCGGCGTGGACGGTTTTGCGCAGAAAATTTTTGTGCGCGTAGCGATAGGCCTCGATGTGATCGTCGGCCGGGTAGCCGGCCTCTTCGCCGGCCAAATCGATGCCGACGATCTGCAGGCCGTAGTCGTCGCGGGCGCTGACCGAGGCGCGGGCCAGCTCGAGCGAAGCGAGGCCAAAGATCTGCTTTGGCGGCGCGAAGCGGTGGGCCCGCAGCATGGTGGTGTAGTAGTTGCTGATCCCCTCGGCAAACATGCGCATGGCGATGCAGATGATGCCGTACTCGAAGGGCGGCCGCAGGCCTTTGGCCACGGCCGGCTGGGCGTTGTAGGCGTCGCGGGCTTGGGCGAGGCCCTTGTCGACGGCGCGCAGCACGGCGATGGTGTCCAGGCGGGGATGGACGTGCTTCTGCGGCGCGAAGCGCACCTCGAGGTAGAGCACCCCCTCAGCCTGGTTGTCGAGCGCCAGCTCGTAGGCACAGCGCTCCAAGGCGGCGGCGGTCTGCAATACTTGGGTGATGTAGTCAAAGCCGCGCAGATAATGCCGTAAATCGGCATAGCGCTCCCGAAAGACCAGCTCGTGCATGCCGTCGGCGGTGTAGCTGGGAAGCTCCATGCCGCC